>NZ_JAIWOI010000252.1 GCF_020217005.1 Rheinheimera sp.
GAAGAGCAGGGCGTCTGGGACTATCAACAAGACAGTCAACAAGACACCCAACAAGAGAATCAAGACCGTAGCATTAAAACAGAAGCGCAGGCTCAAGCATGAAACCTCTGGATGCTGGCACTTTACAACTGCGTTTGTTGGCGGAAACTGACTGGCTTTTATTCCTCGAGTTGCATCGCCATGAACAAGTGCTGCACTATGTGGCAGATCCTTTCTCTGATGCACAAATTCGTCAGCGTTTTGACGAACGCTTACAACCCTGGAAAGCCGGGGATCAGCATTGGTTAAGTCTGGTGGTTGTAGAAAAGCAAACGGGTGCTGCGACTGGTGTTTGTGGTTTTCATTGCCTGGAAGCAGAAGCCGATACGCATTTAACTGCTGAAGTAGGCTATCTGTTTTTACCGGAGTTTTTTGGTAAAGGTTATGCGACTTTGGCATTAAACGCCTGCCTGAATTATGGCGCTACATTGGGCATAACACAGTGGCAGGCCGTGGTGACCGAAGGCAATGTTGGCTCATGCCGTGTGCTGGAAAAATGTGGTTTTCGTCTGATAGAACGTCAGCACAATGGCTATCGGATTGGTGATGAGTTTGTTGCAGATTTAATTTACAAAAAAACAGCTTAAAAATGACGGCACAGGAGTAACAGTGTGATCCCAGTTGAATTTATTTTGTTGCTGCTGAGCCCGGTGTTTTTCATCTTTATTGCCTTTGAATGGCTTTATAGCGAAAAACGTGGCAAGGCATTGTACCAATGGCGTGATACGGCTGCTAACTTTGGTTTAGCGGCTTTACATCAGGCTGGTGATTTTATTGCTCTGCTGGTGCTGTCGCCGCTGATGTTGTGGTTATCGCAGTTCGCCTTGTTTTCTATCGAGTTTTCAGCACTGAATTTGTTTTTGCTTTTTATCGCTCAGGACTTTTTGTATTACTGGTTTCACCGCTGCTCCCATCGTGTGCGCTGGTTATGGGCTTCGCATGTGGCGCATCACAGCTCACGTTTAATGAATTTCAGTACAGCTTTTCGCCAGTCTTTAACTTATCCTATTTCTGGCATGTGGTTGTTTTGGTTGCCCCTGGTTTTACTGGGTTTTGAGGTGCAACTGGTGTTGGCTGTTGTGGCTATTAATTTAGCCTTTCAGTTTTTTGTCCATACCCAGTCGGGTAAACACTGGGGCATTTTGGGTTGGGTGTTCAATACGCCGGCCTGGCATCGGGTGCATCATGCCTGCAATCCTCAGTATATAGACCGCAACTATGCAGGTGTTTTAGTGATCTGGGACAGGATCTTTGGCACTTTTGTGCCTGAAGAAGAAGCCTGTCGTTATGGTATTACCGACGATTTTCAGTCGAATAACCCCTTGACCATCACCTTTTATGAGTGGCGGAAAATCATCACTTTATGGCCTCAGCTCAAAGGCTGGCGTAATAAACATAAACTCTTGTTTGGTCCACCGGAAGCATTCTCCGAGCTCAATCAACCGAATACGGGTCGACCATCCAGGGACTTGGAAGGTTATGACTAAACTGCTGCTGAAATTGGTTTTGCTGTTTGTTGTCATCAGCTATGGCATTTGGAAACTCTCAGCCAGTACTGAGTTTCAGCTGTTTGGTGAACTGATCCACAAGGTGGATACAGAGCAAAAGCTGGTGGCTTTAACTTTTGATGATGGTCCAACACCACATTACACAGCGGAGATTTTGCATCTGTTGGATTTATATCAGGTGAAAGCTACTTTTTTTGTTACAGGCTCTGAAACTCAGCGTTATATGACGCAGGCTAAACAAATTGTTGCGGCAGGTCATCAGTTGGGTAATCACAGCTGGTCTCATCCACGGATGTTGTTTATGTCGTTGGATGAGATTAGCCGTGAAATTGAAGGCACAGATCAGCAAATCCGCGCTGCTGGTTTTAAAGGCGAAATTTTGTTCCGGCCTCCTTATGGTAAAAAGCTGCTGTTGTTGCCCTGGTATCTGGCAAAGACCCACAGAACCAACATTATGTGGGATATAGCCCCTGAAACTTTTGACGGCTTGCCTGACGATTCACAGACTCTGGCCGCAGAGGTGCTGGCTCAGGTGCAACCTGGTTCTATTGTATTACTGCATTTAATGTACAAAAGCGGGGATGCGTCACGCGCGGCTTTACCCATTATTATCAAAGGCCTGAAGGATAAAGGCTACCGTATGGTCACTGTGTCCGAACTGCTGACAGCACAGTAACACTTAGCTTAGTCACGCACTGGCTGCAGTTGAAACTGTTGATCCGCTATTTGTAACAAAGGCCACTCAGGTGCTACTGGTGTTAAGGTCAGTGTCTCCAATTGTGGTTCTGGTTTGGACTTGTCCACATTTGACACTGGCGCAAAAGCGGCACGCTCCCAGACTGAGCCATGCAAACGAAACAAGTCCGCATGGATGGCATCGTAAGAGTAAGTCAACAGCACATATTCCTGCACTCCGTCATTATTTAAGTCGATAGGTCGCAGATGGTACTGACTGACCTGACTTAATTGCCACCCCTGATACTTTTGCCACTCGAACAAAGCCTGTTCCAGCTCCGCGGGCAGGACCAGATCTTTAGGTAACTTTAGTGCGGCTAACAATTGTTTTTGCTGTTCAGAGTCTTTGTTTGTTTTTTCGTCACGATGCCAATCTGGCCTGTACAGGGTGTTAATGCGCACGACCAGCGCGGGATCTGTCTGCTGGTACTGAAGTTTCAATTGCTGCAGCGCATCGTAACCAGGTTTAGCCAATTCGTGGCGGAAATAACTCAGGTCGAAATCGGCCAAGGTTGTGCTGCCCTGCTCAAGCCGGGCCAGCTGGCTTTGTACCGTAATTTTGCGAAAATCAATCAAAGGGGAGTTCACCAGCAGCATCACGGCCAGCAACATCAATCCCATCCGGACATTGATCCAACTTAAGTGCTGTAGCCACAGATCACGTTTTTTCAGAATACCCCAGAGGTAACCTACAGAAAACAAAGCAAGTATCGCCCACAACACCAGGCCCCAGCAGCGACTGACACTCCAGCCATATTGCTCTATCCGCAGCATCAGGCCATAACAAGCGATCAGGCTATACACAGGCAATAAGGCGACAGCGGCATAAATGGCTCTGTGTAACCAGAGTGGGTATGGGCGGCTATCAGCGTCGGCCTGATACACGGCATTCAGGAAAAACAACATCAATGCCTGCAGACATAAAATCAGTACGCTACCGTGCCCGGTTTTCCACAGCGGTGCTAAACCGGTAAAAGGCAAGGCAAGCATAAAAAGCACTGATACCATTGCTAATATCACCAGTAAAAACTTCATCAGCGCCTGCTGAATACGGGTAATGGTGTCAATGACTCCAGCCTGGTTGCGGAAAATAATAATGCCAAAAGCAAAGGCCAGGCTGAGCGTAGGGTAGTAAAACCATTGTTTTGCAAACAAATCACCAAAAAAGTCGATTTGGATCACTTTAAACAACGCCGCCCACAGCATTAATACGGCCCATACCGCCAAAGTAAAAAGTAAAGACAAGCCCAAAGTCAGAAAATTACGCCAGGAGTGCAGGAATAGTGTGCTGTAACAAAGAGGCGCACCCAAAGCCTGTTGTTGGATGTATAACAAGGCTTTAAAGCTGGCGAGTAACATGGAGTAAATAAAGGCAAAGAGCACAGGCTGGTAGCTGATCTGCTCCAGTGGTATAGCTTGTAAACCGGCATAAAAGCCCAATGCCGCAGCAACAAGGGCAAAAACACCTAAGCGCAGGGCTAACTTCAGCTCAAGACCTTTTTCCAGTGATAACAATAAAGTCACTGGCGCTACAACGACCAGGGTGTAAAAACAAAATAACCACTGCGGCTGGTTGGATGGCCAATAATCAAAGCTGATCGATTGATGTAGAAGATAAAGTGACAGGCCTTGCACTAAAGCGAGCAGCAGCATAACTGGAATGGGTAACTGGTGTTGGTTTGACATAAATCGTCCCTGAAGTTAGGCGCAAAGCATTGCATCAGCCGTTGTAATTGTTAATAAACCTAAACAAATAGTGGACCAGATCCCGTCCGGCCAAAGGTTGAAAAATAGATGAACTACGTCATAGTGTACAGAACAAAACACATAAACAAGGGATATCATTATGCTTTATCAAGGCAGTTGTCATTGTGGGGCTGTGGCTTATCAGGTTGAGGCAGATATCAGTTCTGCGTTAAGTTGTAATTGTTCGATTTGCAGCAGAAAAGGCTATTTGCTGAGTTTTGTCTCAGGCGACAAGCTAACTTTATTAAAAAAGGACCAACCTTTAACCACTTACACCTTTAATACCCATACAATTAAACACCAGACGTGTCCGGTCTGCGGTTGTTCACCTTTTGCGTTGGGCACAGATCCAGAAGGCAATCAAGTCGCGGCCATTAATCTGCGTTGTTTAGAAGGTATAGATTTGGATGCTTTAGAGATCCATAAGCACGACGGCAAACACAGCTAAAAACCTGGTTCAAAATATCCTGGCTGTAGCGGCGACCTTTTTGGTCGCCCACATCATTATCAATCCCGAAACCCAGGCGAAAAAGCGAAGCCAACAAAGCGACAGCGTCAATGACGACATGGATCAGAGAGGCTAAGTAATTGCAGTCACAGCGCGGCGACGAAGGAGCGAGTCCCCGGGAGCAAAATGACCTATGTGACTGAGGCTAGCGAGTGAAGTCAACAAAGGTGCCAGATAAATCCATTAAGTCAGTGACGTTGTCGCGAGGCGGCACGTGAATGAGTCCCCGGGAGCATAGTTGTCTATGTGACCGGGGCGAAAGAGCGAAGCCAACAAAGCGACAGCGTCAATGACGACATGGATCAAACTTTTTTAACAAACTCAGACTTTAACTTCATAGCGCCAAAGCCATCAATTTTACAGTCGATATCGTGATCGCCTTCGACCAAACGTATACCTTTGACCTTTGTGCCAATTTTTACCACCAGTGAAGAGCCTTTTACTTTTAAGTCTTTGATCACTGTCACTGTGTCGCCATCCTGTAGCACATTGCCTGCAGAATCCCGGATCACTTTTTCGCTTTGTGCTGCGTCAACACTGGAGGTTGCTGACCATTCATGGCCACATTCAGGGCAGATCAACAGGTTATTGTCTTCATAGGTATAGGCAGAGCTGCATTGTGGGCAGGCGGGTAACTGGCTCATGATGGTCCTGATTTAATAATAGAAGGCGAGAAAAGGCCGGCATTGTAGCCGAAAGGCCCTACTTTTTACAGGGCTTTTAACCTCAGAGCAATAAATCCGCTTCAATAGGCCGCCAGACAGCGCAGCTTTGTTGCAGCGATTGCGCTGTCAAACCCGGTACGCTGTACACCACCGTATCAACCCCATGTTGTTGGTAAACGGCCTGCAACAACAAATCAAAATCACCGTCGCCGGAGAGTAAAACCACAGTGTCGACTTCGGCGGCCAATGTCAGCACATCAATGGTAATACCCACGTCCCAGTCGCCTTTGGCCGAGCCATCGGCACGCTGAATAAAAGGTTTGAGTTTGACCTCAAAGCCTATATGGCGCAGGGCATCCTGAAACTTAATTTGCTGGTCATCTTTTTTATCAATAGCATAGGCATAGGCGTAGCTGATCTGCCCTCGAAGCTGTAATAACTGCCAGAATTTACGGTAATTAAAGGAGCGGCCATAGGCCTGTTTGGTGGTGTAATAAATGTTTTGTACGTCGACAAAAACTGCAATCTTTTCCATAACAAGCAAAGCCAAAATGAAGATTGCATGGACTATAACATGGCATCTGTTTGAAACCGCGAAAGAAAATCAGCCTGTAGCGCTTTGTGTCTGTTAAAATGGCCGCAACTAGTCCGGAGCGCTTTGCGAATTTTTATGAATAACAACGATGTGTTACGCCGTTTACGTTACGCCTTTGATTTTGGCGATCAACAAATGATGAATTTATTTGCCCATGCTGGTTTAACAGCAAGCAGGGCGCAGGTCAGTGACTGGCTGAAAAAAGACGAAGATGCAGCTTTTCAGCCTTGTGATGATGTGACCTTAGCCACCTTCTTAAATGGTCTTATTATCGAACGTCGTGGACGCAAAGACGGTGAACAGCCAGTGGCGGAGCAACGCCTGAATAACAATATTATTTTCCGTAAGTTAAAAATTGCGCTGGATTTAAAAGACGATGACATAGTGCAAATGATGACGGATATTGGTTTTCGTATCAGCAAACCTGAACTAAGCGCTTTTTTCCGTCGTGCGGATCACCATCATTACCGCCAGTGTCAGGACCAAATTCTGCGTAACTTTATCAAAGCAGTGCAGATCAAATATCGCGAAAGCTCAGAAGACTAACAGCTCGTCATTCAAAAAGCTGAGAACAGGATCTAAGGCATGGAAGCGCCGCTGTATTTTTTTAAAGTCTTTACCCAGGATGCTCAGGCGGGTAACCCTGCAGCCTGCGCTTTACTGACCGAATGGCCCGAAAGCAGCGTGTTACAGCATAGAGCGTCTGAAGCTCAACAAGTGGTGACGGCCTTTGTGGTGCCCACCACAGAGGATCCTTACCGCTATCAAATCCGCTGGTTTTCCTGTCAGCAAGAAATCAATCTGTGTGGCCACGGCACTTTGGCTGCGGCTGCTTTGTTGCGTCAACTCAAAGGTGAGGGCTGTTACAGCTTTGTCAGTCCTTATGGCGAGCCCGAGGTCAGAGTCAGGGCCGACGACTTAGTGATGCAATTACCGCAGTGGCATGCAAAGCCTGTGCAACGGCCAGCAGCTTTGGCTTCAGCTCAGATCATAGATGCCTTTCAAACCCGCGATTTAGTCTTGGTGCTGGCGGATGCAGAGGCTGTACTACAGTTTCAACCCGATGTTGAACTGATCCGCCAATTGCCACAACATGCCTTGATCGTCACTGCTTTTTGTCCGCCTGATACTTATGCACTACGCTATTTCGCACCAGCTATTGGCATAGAAGAAGACATAGCAACTGGTTCAGCTCAATGTTCCCTCGCACCTTATTGGCACGCTAAAACAGGCCTGAGTCGCTTTAAGGTGCTGCAGCTTTCTGCTACTGCTGCCAACTTTGCTGTCGCTTTTCACTCCAACCAACTGTATTTAAAGACGCAAGCTGTAGCTTTACCGCATCTGACCCGGTCTGTGGCAACAATTACTTAACAACTGCAGGCAATTGCAGTAGGCTGGTGTGGTGAATTCATCAGGAGTTTTCTTATGTCGATACCACAACTTCAGCTTGTCCAAGAGCCAGTGCATGGCCAGTGTTTATGTGGCAAAGTAAAAGTCAAAGTGGCTCAGATGGCGTTGAAGGTCGGAGCCTGCCATTGTCAGTCGTGCCGCACCTGGACCGGTGGGCCTTTGTTTACCTTTGATTGTGGGACTGAAGTTAAACTGGATGGCGCTTGTTTTATCTCCAGTTTTCAATCCTCGGACTGGGCAGAACGTGGTTTTTGTAACAACTGCGGGACCCACTTATTTTACAGGCTCAAACAAAATGGTCAGTATTTTATTCCGGCAGGTTTGCTCAGACTGCCTGAGGATCCTGTGTTCGACCATCAGATTTTTATCGAACAGAAACCGCTTTGGTACTGCTTTGCAAACCAAACTACAGAACTGACAGGGGCTGAAGTTTTTGCGTCCTTTAGCTCCGACTGAGGCTTGTCTTTGCTTAGTTGGCTATTGTGAGCCAAAGTACTGCAGAGACCGTTGAAAAATGAACAAAAGCACCTGTTGTTAAGTCCTTGTTTATATTTGAGCTTTACACTGGGTTTTCAGTTTTTTTGGTGAATGGAGCGCGCGTGAATCGAGCACAGAACTTAAGTAAAGCCGCAGTTTTTGTTAGCCTTAGCGCTGCCAGTTTTGCTGTGTCAGCACAGGATGTCAGTGTCTGTCAGGGTACTTTGGATAATAATAAACGTTTGGCTTGTTATGACAGGATCTTCGGTACCACAGCTACCAAGCTGACGGAGACAGCACAAGAACCAAAAGCCCAAACCGAAGCTGCTGTGGAAGTGACACCTCATACAACTACAGTCACTGCAGTGGCGGCTGAGCCTGTTGCTGTAGCCACAGTGATGCAAAAGTACTGGGAGTTAACGCCGGAAGAAAAGCGTGACCGTTTTGTATTCAGAACCTATCAGCCGAATTTCTTTTTACCTGCTCATATCACCTCCAATATCAATAAAGCCCCACAAAGTCCAACCCGGGGGCAGGCTGAAACCAGTGATAATTACAAGCAGATGGAAAGTAAGCTACAAATTTCTTTACGCGCCAAGTTAATGACAGAGTTTTTATTACCCGGTGCTGATTTATGGTTTGCCTTTAGCCAGCGTTCTATGTGGCAGTTATGGAACAAACAGGACTCGGCGCCTTTTCGTAATACAGATTACCAGCCAGAACTGATTTACGTGGTACCAGTGGCTGAAGACTGGGGCAATTTGCCTGGCGAATGGCAAGTACGTATGCTGCAGTTTGGGGTAGCCCATCAGTCCAATGGTCAGGCTAAGCCCTTGTCACGCAGTTGGAACAAGCTCTACGCGGGTTTAGCTGTGGATAAAGGCGAGTTTGGACTGAACTGGCGTTACCATCAGCGCATCTCTGAGACAGGCGACGAAGACGATAACCCGGACTTGATTGACTACATAGGCAGTCACGAAATCAGTGCGCACTGGCTGCCTGGTGACGCCACAGCCCAGCTGACCTGGCGGAATGACTTTTCTTACCTGAGTCGTGGCTCCTGGCAGTTGGACCTGACCTATCCGGTCGACAGCTCTAAACTGGACGGCTTACGCTGGCACTTGCAGGTATTTTCCGGTTATGGCGAAACTTTGTTGGACTACAATTTTCGCCAGAATAGTGTAGGACTTGGGGTGATGTTATTTAATTTCTGAGATGCCGGCAGCATCCGGAACAATAAGCCCGCATTAGCGGGCTTTGCTTAAAAATTCTGGTGTTTTGCGGGCTTGAAGTTTTTGTTCCAGAAAGGTCGCTGTACTTATCAACTTTTGCTCTGACCAGGGCAAACCTATCAGGCTCAGACCCAAAGGCAGGTCAGTGTCAAAACCGCCAGGTAAGCTCAGATTAGGGTAGCCAGCTACTGCTGCTGCGGTAGAAGTACCAAAGTTGAAGCGGTCTCCTTTGACATGATCAATAGGCCAGGATGGGCCATAGGTCGGTATCAGGATCAAATCAGCCTTAGCTTGTTTTAAATACTGATCCAGGTGCTGCTCTGCCAAAGCTCTGCTGTTTTTCAGCGCTTGCTGATAAGACGACTGCTCTTTGTTTAAATCCAGAGCAGCAGCTTGTTGTAAATACTCCTGACCATAAAATGCCAGCGCTTCTTTGCCTTTGGCCAGGTTAAAATCCACTAGTTTTTGTACTGTGTTTAGTGAGTCCGGTACTTGATAATCGTTTAACCAACGTGCTAAATCGCGGCCAAATTCGTACACCAGCACATTCAGTTCATCCCGGTAGACTTCATTGGGCAGTTGCCAACTTTGTACAGTTTGCACCTGAACTCCGGCGACTAATAAGGCCGCTTCAGTTTTATCCAACATGAACTTGATAGCGGGATATTCCTTATCGAAAGCGCGAACCAATACTACTTTTTTCGGTAACCAGGCGCTTTGCTGCAAGGGACCTGTCCGTTGTTGTGCATCAGTGCTTTGTAGTACCTCAAGTAAAGCCGCAGCATCGGCCACTGTTCTGGCCATAGGACCGGCTATATCCTGAGCTTCAGCTATTGGAATAATACCTTGACCTGGCACTGAACCCCGGGTTGGTTTAATACCAACAATACCATTCATAGAGGCAGGGCAGACAATAGAACCGTCTGTTTCTGTTCCGACTGCCAACAAGGTTAAATCAGCAGAGACAGCCACACCAGAACCTGAACTTGAACCGCAAGGACTGTGCGTTAACAAATAAGGGTTTTTAGTTTGTCCGCCCAGTGCCGACCAGCCACTGGCCGAACCTTCACCCCGGAAATTGGCCC
>NZ_JAIWOI010000253.1 GCF_020217005.1 Rheinheimera sp.
ATTCTGATAAGTTGGTTTTTGCCAGAATAACGGCGCCAGCGGCACGTAATTGCGTAACTAAGGCGGCATCTTTGCTGGTTTTAAAGTCTTTTAACGCCAGAGCACCAGCTGTGGTTGGCAGCTGATCTGCAGTGGCTATATTGGCTTTGAGTACGATCGGCAACCCGTGTAAAGCCGAGCGAATTTTTCCTGCTTTACGTTCTGCATCCATTGCTGCTGCTTGCTGCAGGGCATCTGAGTTGATATCCACTATGGCATTGAGCTCAGGGCCTGCATCGTCTAAAGCGCTTATTTGCTGCAAATAGTAGCGGGTCAGTTCAACTGAGCTTAACTGCTGTTGTTGCATGTAGTGGTTTGCTTGTTGCACTGTGATGTTCTGTAGTTGTACCGCGGCTTGACTAACCTGACTGACAGAGCAGCACGCCAGTAGGCTGAGCAAAGATAAACGCATCATGTTTCTCTTCTGTGATTATTTTATGAACTAACAATTAGTGAAAGGTTATGAAGTTGCAATAGTTCTGAGTTAAAACAACAAATTAGCAGGTCTGGACTGGTATCAGGAAACAATGGATGACGAGGAGCTCCACCCCAAAGGGCGGCGCTCAATCACTTATCAGTTGATACTTAGCTCGTCATGTACAGCTTTTACACCAACAACCCCTTCTGTGATAAGTATGGCCTGATTAATCTGGCTTTGGCTGTTTAACACTCCGGTTAGCAACACATCACCTTTTGTCGACACCACTGTGATGTCGAAATTTTTTAACTCCTCATCCCGCAATAAAGCAGTTTTGACATCATTACTGATGTTTGCATCTGAAATGGCGACAGGAACTGCACTGTCAGCCACCGGAGCTACAGCGGATTTGTCTTCTGCAGCAGTCGCGCCTGGATAGGTGGGTGTTGATTGATCACATGAGCTTAGGGCAAGAGCCGCAACTATGATCAGGGATGAAGTAAAACCAGTAGATAAGTGCATAAACGTCTCCTTTGGTCCTAACCTCACTGGAGGCTGGATCTGTTGACAGTGCCTCAAGTTGGTTGTGATGTCTGTGCGCCAGCGAACCAGATTTTTTTGCTGCTGTGAAATACTTGCGTCTTTTAAGCTAACTAAGGTAAAACGGCAAAATAGCGGAAACTATAAGGTCTATTGTTGTGACATCAGCACAAGTGAAAGCGTTAACCGACCATTTGATTGCACTGGAACTGCAGCTACAGCAGCCTGAAACAAGGCGAAATCGAGGGCTGTTAAATCAGCTGTTGGCCAGAAATTTTGAAGAAATCGCCTCATCAGGCGTACATTTTGATAAAGCCCATGTGTTGCAACGTTTACCGGAAGAACAGGCACCTAGTGTCGAAGCTTTTGATTTTGAAGTACGGCTATTATCTTTTGATCTGGCTCAAGTCTTATATAAAGCCAAGGTACGAAAAGTCGGGGAGATGCACAGCAAAGTGTCTCTGCGAAGCTCTCTATGGCAACTTAATAGTCTGGGATGGCAGATGGTTTTCCATCAGGGCACAGCTGTGTTGCCATCAAGTGGGCCTCTCTAAATGCAGCATTAGGCGATACAGACTCTGGAGCCAGATGATGCAGATGCAGTGTTGCAGTTCGAACTTAGCCACAAAAACCTCTTTGGACAACGTATCGAAGCAAGGCCAAATATATTTTCTCAGCCTGAAGCAGTCGGACTGAACATTGCTGAATTTATGCTGTTAAAGCGGCAGGCATTGGTCCGGCAGAGGAGTTGCCAGCTTTGTATTAGCTGGTTTAATCCTGCAAGCAAAGCAAAGCAAAGCAAAGCAAAGCAAAGCAAAGCAAATGCGACTGACATTATTATCTGCCTGCATCTCAACAGAAAATCCGGCTTCGGCTCGGGTGTTAACAAAAGCGGGGTTTCAGCAGATGGAAGTTATACCGCAAATAGCCATAGTACAAGGCAAAACTCTTGCCGGGTATCTGACGTGGCTAAAACTCTAAACCATTAAAACATCATTTAAATTCTTCTTGACCTCAAGTTAACCTGAGCTATTACAGTGGCGCGGATTTTAGTTCTGTGCACTAAGTACTGTAGAGGGAGAGTTTGGTTATGAGTTCAGTTGTAAGTCGTTGGTATGATCCCTGGTTAACCGCTTTAGCCCCGCTGATTTGGGGCAGTACTTATGTTGTAACTACAGAGTTTTTACCTCCTGACGTGCCTTTATTATCTGCGGCTTTACGTACTTTGCCGGTCGGACTTTTGATCTTGCTGTGGTTACGACAGCTGCCGGCGGCTGGCTGGTGGGGGAAAATATTTTTGTTGGGCTTTTTAAATATCGGTGTCTTTCAGGCGCTACTTTTTGTTGCCGCTTATCGTTTGCCTGGTGGGGTCGCAGCCACTGTCGGTGCTATTCAGCCATTAGTGGTATTGCTGTTAAGTTGGGCTTTACTTGGTGGCCATACGTCCTGGTTAAGTTGGGTTGCGGCCTTGTCAGGTTTGGCTGGTGTGGCTATGTTAGTGCTTGGACCTGCAGCTCAATTAGATAGCCTGGGTGTGTTTGCCGCGGCTATTGGTGCTTTGGCTATGGCCTGCGGCACTCTTTTGACGAAAAAATGGCAGCCTCCTGTCAATGCGCTGGTACTGACCAGTTGGCAGCTGACTGTGGGTGGCCTTTTCCTGTTGCCTCTGGCCTTTAGTGTGGAAACTCTGCCGCAACGCCTGAGCCTGACTCATATCCTGGGTTACCTATGGCTGGGCTTGATTGGCACAGGGCTCACCTACGTATTCTGGTTAAGGGGAGTGATGAGAATGCCAGCCAGTGCTGTGACAGGTTTTAGTTTGCTGAGTCCTTTAAGTGCTACTGTGCTGGGGTTTTTGCTCCTGGATCAGCAGCTGACTGTACTGCAGAGCCTGGGTATGGCTTTGGTGCTTGCTGGTGTCTGGCTAGGTCAGCATAAAGCCGCGATACTGATACCCAAGCCCACTCGCAGTATAGAAAAAAGGCAACTTTGAGTTTCCAGAACAGAACTGGTGTTTTAGTGAGTTTTTGTTGATGATCTGTGTTTTCTCCCAAGGATATAAGCTGATGACAGAACATAAACCAGAAACTGCAGCTGAATTGGTGCAACGACAGCTGGAGGCCTACAACAGTAAAAATGTTCAAGCCTGGCTTGCTTGCTATGACGCCGACGCTATACAGCTGGATTTCCAGGGTACAGTTTTAGCTCAAGGTCACGAGCAAATGCGCCAGCGTATCAGCCAACGTTTTACTGAGCCTGATCTTCAGGCAAAGCTATTAAACCGCATGGAGATGGCGGATTGGGTGATTGATCATGAACTTATTCAGCGCAATTTCCCTGAAGGGCGGGGGCAGGTCGAAATGTTGTGTAGTTATCAGGTCAAACAGGGCCTGATTGTCAAAGCCCTGTTTCAATTGGGGGAGCCCATGCTGTTCTGATCTGTATTGTTGATAGTGCGCTTTTCCAAAGCGCACTTTTGTCTATCAGGCAGCTGTTTACTTAGTGCTCTGTGTCACAGGTTCCAGTTTATAAATGTCGCCTTTGGGCACACCGGCTTTGACATAAAACAGCTGCTGGTTTTGTATGCTGTACTGATGCACAAATCGCTCTGGTGTAGACAGCAGCAGAGTGTTTTCCTGGTTGTTTAACTGATACTGACGTATGCCTTGTCCTTGCTGATAGTAATAAATCTTATCCTCAGACAAGCTCCAGTTTAGCCAGTTGATTTTGTTAAAGTCGGCGATCAGCAGCTGTTCCTGGCCTGTGGTTAGATTGAGCAAAAACAAGCCATCCTGGTGAAACTTGCTGAAATACAGCTGGTCTTTTTGCAGATAGCCACTGTAGCCACCTTGCTGAGTCAGTTGCTTGCTACTTGCCGATTGTAAATCCAGCTGCCATAACTGCCAGTCAGCATTTTGTTTACTGCTGTAAATAATGCCTGAACCGTCAGCGGTCCAGTTGGCGACTTCCACTTGTTTATCCGGCGCAACCAAGACCCTGCTCTGGCCTGAGGCGATCATCAACTGCCACAAAGCGCCGTCTTTGGTAAAAATCAGTGACTCACCATCAGGTGACCATTGCAGCCGGACAAAGGCAGGATAGCCAGGTAAATCAGCCAGTTGGTATTCGTTTTGTCCCACAGGTTGTAGCCAGATTTGCTCTTTACCACTACGCTGACTTAAAAAAGCTAAGTCCCCTTTATGGTTCACTTCTGGCATGCGGTCAATTTTACTGCTGCCGATGCGGATCCTGGCTTTATTGGCCGTGAAATCATGTTGCCAAATGTCTGAATCCAGTTCGTAATCCGCGTAATAAATCTGTTGGTTCACCACGGCGAGCGACTGCACAGTGCGACCGGTATAAAATAAAAACTCCAGCTGTTCGCTGTCCGTATCGTATTGCAAAAGTTCAGCATCTTTGCTTAGCAGTAATTTATCGCCTAACCAATCGATATTAGAGGCCTGCAGCGGTAAGGTCTTTTGTGTTAAAACGGCAAAGCTACTGCTATCCAGTATTACTACTAAGGTCTGTTGTTTTTCCAGATAACGTAACACGGCCAGTTTTTTACCGTCATCAGATTCGGCAAAAGCCAGATCTCCGGTGGGGCTTTCAGCGCTTAGCGGATTAGTGATTTGCTCTTTGGCCTGGGTATCCAAGCGGTAGCGGCTCAAAGCGTATGGTTGGGTTTTGTCCGCGCGGTCACGTAGATAAAAGCCTTTACTGTCCTGTTGCCAGGCTATTTTCACTACTGAATCTGAGTGGCACTGAGCCACTGTTTTCTTCTGTTGCGTAGCTTCAAGTAAAAACCATTGCACCACACAAGCTTCAGGTTGTTGTATAACCTGGATCACTTGTAAGCCATCAGGGCTGATGGCCGCTGTAACCAGCTGTTTATCGTCAGACAGGATTTGAGTTTTGCCTGTTTTTTGGCGTAAAACCAGCTGGTTAGTTTCTGTTCCGCCCGAGATGTACAGTAGCGTTGAGCCGTCTTTGCTCAGGCTGACATCATAGTCAACGCCCTGAGCTGAGCTTATTGGCTGGGGCTCATTCAGATAAGGCGTGGGTAACTTTTCTGGTTCTGGCGCGAGCGTGATAAAAAACCACAGTACAAAAAACAACAAAGGGGCAGTCCAGAGCACTGCAAGTACCAGTTTGGTTTTGAGGCCAGAGCTTGTTGCTGCAGCCGGGCTTCCCGCTGCTGTTTTTACTGCAGCCGCTGCTGCCACACTAACCGCTGGCTCGGCTGATGTATTGGCTTGTTGCTGCACAGTGTCCGGGGTTTCAGGCTGCTTTGTCGCTTGCGGGGTGACCGTCTGGCAAAGCCGATAACCTACTTTGGGCAGGGTTTCGATATACGGTGTACTGGGATCCAATTGTGCAAAGACTTTACGTAATAAAGATACGGCTTTATTAATCGCACTTTCGCTGACCACCCGACCGTCCCAAAGCTGCTCAATCATTTGGTCGCGACTCAACTGACCATGATCTGCCGCGATAAAAAGACTTAACAGCTGATAGGCCTGAGGGTCTAAATAGATAACTTCTGTTGCAGAGCGAAGTTCCCGGCTGCCGGGATCAAAGGTCAGTTGTCCTATCAAAACAGGCTGATGAGTGTGGTGTTCAGACATAAATCAAAAATCCGCAAGAGGCTGTAGCTAGGGGTAAGCTTTTTATCATAAAAATGTCCGGAACTCTTGTGTTCTTATTGCCTTTTTCTGATGCACCATCAGAGTTTTAGCGAGGAAGAACCAGAATGAACCCATTAAAGTGGCTGCTATTGTGTGTAGTGTTCGGTTTTGCCAGTGCATCAGAAATCAAAGCTGCGGCCTTACCTGAAGGCGTTAGGATCATTAAAGCTGGCGGTGCAGAGTTTCAGCTACGTTTTGCCGGGTTAGAGCACAAAGGTCCGGCTGTGGTATTGCTGTCAGGCCCTAATGAGCACTGGCATAGTGACAGTGGCTGGTTTGCTTTGTTGCAACCCGTGCTGGCCACTAAATACCGAACTTATGCTGTGGATAGATTGGGGCAGGGCTTAAGTTCAGAAGTCAATAATCCGTCCTATAGTCGCTTTGCAAAGGACTTAGCTGTAGTGATGTCTGAGTTGAATGAAAGTGAAATACTCTTGCTCAGCTTTGCCAGTAGTTCTATATCCAGTTTGTTATTGGCGCAGCAGAATTCAGTACTGAAGATCCAGGGGCTGCTACTGATTGACCCTGACATACCTTTGCCTCACTCTATTGCTTTGTATAAAGGTTATCCGGCTGACTGGTATAAAGCTAATCTGGCGGAGTTGTTACCTGCGCTAAAAACCGGGATCTGGACAGAGCGTACTGCTAAAAAACTGCAGCAAGAACGGCAACAGGTGCAAAAGCTTATACCTGAACATTATGCAAGTCTGATGGACTGGGGCTATTTTGATTTTATGGCGCAACTAAGGCTGCGAATTGAACGACAACAAAGCAGGGCAAAGGAAATTGCTGCCTATGCCGCAGATTTAGATCTGTACCAACAGCTACCTCTTTACTCTAGTCGACCTGTGTCCGTACTCAATACAGACTTCGAGCAAAAACAACTGATGCTAAACCCTGCACAAAAGTCCGAAATTCAAGCCTGGCAACGAGAAGGCGATGAATGGAGTCAACTGCAGGCAAAACGCTCAGGAGGCCAGTATATTGAGCTGCAACACTCAGATCATTTAGTTATTTTTCAGAGGCCTGCTGTGGTAATACAGGCCGTGGACTGGTTGATGGCATTGCCATAAATATGCTATTCACTTGATTACAAGGCTGAACACAGAGGGTAAACTTAGCTTTTATGATCTTTAGTGAGTTCAATAGCTTATGTTCAAAGTTTTAGCGCTACCTCTTTTATTTGTTTCAGGTCAGTTACTCGCAGCCACTACAGCAATAACGCAGTTGGACTTTGCTCAATTCACTAAGCAGATCAAGGAAAACGTTGCTGGGCGACCGGCTTTTCAGGGAACAGCCTTGTTGATGCAGGGGACTGACATCCTCTGGAGCTATCAGTATGGAGCTACCGCGGCCGGCAAACCTTTTGGACAGCACAGCGCCTTTTTTGTCGGCTCCATCAGTAAAACTTTAGCAGCTTTGCTGGTTATGCAGCAGGTAGAGCGTGGTACTTTGGATTTGCAGGCGCCTGTTCAGCGTTATTTACCCAAACTTCAACAGCAGTGGGCAAGCTCAGTGCGGCTTGCAGATTTATTAAGTCATACCTCTGGTCTGGTTGATCTTCAGACTCAGCAAAATTATGGTCAATTTCGGTATAACAATTTAAATTTTCAACTGCTTGGACAAATACTGACGGCTGTCACACAACGGCCTTATGCTGAACTGGCCTCAGAACTGTTGCACTCCTGCCAGATGCAAAATGCTGGTTTTGAAGTGAAGCCTGATACGGTCAGTCAAGGCTGGCAGGAAGAGCAAGGGCAGTTAAAAGCCATCACAGGTTTTATGCCGATCGAAGCACAGCCTAGTGGTGGTTTGATCGCCTCTGCTGCAGACATTGGCCTGTTACCTTTGTGTTTGCAACAGCAGTTGAGTAAAACCAGCCTGAGCCAAATGAGTCAAGCTGTGGTGTTACGCCAGCACAGGTGGGGACAAATCTATTACGGTTATGGCATGCAAATTAGCCAGACTGCAGCTGGTACTGAATGGAGCCATGGCGGTTATATTCCAGGTTATGTGTCGGTATTTAATTATTACCCTGAGCATCAATTGACTCTGGTGGTGTTGGAGAACCAGGCCTTGGATCCCGCTGACTTTGGCAGAGTGGCTTATTACCATGATAAATTACGAGAGCTGGTGATTAGCAACCTCAGCCAGTACCACTAAGGACTATTTATGAAATTCAGATATTCATTACTGACGGCTGCACTTTGTTGTGGTTTGCTTACACAGCAAACACGGGCAAATGATAATTTTGCGGTACGGTACCAACAGCAGGTAGCGCCGTTTTGGCAAGCCGTGCAGCCCAGGCAACTGAGTTTACCGGATGGAACTACTTTGCCTTACGTATTGATTAAACCTGCCCAATTTAAAGCCACTGTGGTGGTGGTCAATGGTCGCACTGAATCCTATATGAAGTATCAGGAATTAGCCTATGAACTGACACAGCAGGGATTTCGGGTACTCATGTTTGATCACCGTGGCCAGGGCTTATCCGCTCGTTTAACCGATAATCCACACAAAGGCCATATTAATAATTTTCAGCAGTATGTAGATGACATGCATCAGTTGATCAGTAATGTTTTGCTGGCGGATCAAGGCAAGCAGCCCTTGTATCTGTTAGGGCACTCTATGGGGGGCGCTATCAGTACCTTGTATCTGGAACAACATCCTGATGTTTTTCAAAAAGCGGCGTTGTCGGCTCCGATGTTAGGTATTAATGGTAAGTTGCTGTATGACGAGATGGATGCCTGTCGTTTGGCTAGTGTTGTCAGTGTGTTTTCGACTCAAGGCTATGCTGGTTTTACCGAGAAGCCCTATAGCGAGGGGCCTTTTGAGACGAACGAGCTAACAGGCTCACAACCACGTTATCAATGGATGCAAACTTTATATCAGGATAATCCGCAGCTGCAGTTAGGTGGCGCCACCTGGGGGTGGCTGGAGCAAGCTTGTGCTGTATTACCTCAAATGCAGCAACACGCAGCTGCAATCAAAACCCCTGTGCTACTGATGCAGGCAGAACTGGACAGCATAGTCTCAGCAGCTGCACAGCAGGAGTTTTGTTCTGTATTGGCTGCGAATCCGAACTCAGGTTGTATCGGCGGCGTGCAGCAGATTAAAGGTGCCAGGCACGAGCTACTGTTTGAGCAGGATCAGATACGTAAGCAGGTTGTTGACAAAATACTTACGCATTTTGCAGCGCAGTAACAGTCGTAGTCAGTGAGCTGCAACTGTCACAGCTCTACATGGATAAATAAATGTGAGACTAAATAAAAAGGCCACCGAAAGGTGGCCTTGGTTTATGACTAGTATGTTATTTAGTCCACTGAACCAGGTTTAGTCATAGGCGCTACGCTCATCTGACGAGCAGAGGCAGAGCCTGCCGGACGTTCTGAGCTAATCACCTGCGGACGTTCGCTGTTATCCATAGCTGTAGGTTGGACTATAGCGGCGGTTTCAGCTTTTACCTGCGGTTTGGTCATATCAGCAGTGACCATTTTGGCGTATCTGTTGCCTGTAGCGACAGGTGCTTTGACCTCAGCTACTGCTTTTTTCACAGGAGCTTTCCGGGTTTTTGCTTTTGGTGCTTCTTCAGTCGTTTCAACCACAGCTGCCGTTTCAGCAGCCGCAGGAGCGGATTCTGCTACTGGCGCAGGTTCAGCAGCCGCAGGAGCGGACTCTGTTACTGGCGCAGGTTCAGCAGCCACAGGAGCGGATTCTGTTGCTGGTGCAGGTTCAGCAGCCACAGGAGCGGATTCTGTTGCTGGTGCAGGTTCAGCAGCCACAGGAGCTGTTTCTGCTGCCAGCGCAGGTTCCGCTGCTACTGGAGCTGTTTCTGATGCTGGCGCAGGTTCCGCTGCTACTGGAGCTGTTTCTGATGCTGGCGCAGGTTCCGCTGCTACTGGAGCTGTTTCTGAAGCTGGCGCAGGTTCAGCTGCAACTGGAGCTGTTTCTGCTGCTGGCACAGGTTCAGCTGCTACTGGGGCCGTTGTTGCCACCGGCGCTGTTTCTGTTACCGCTTCAGCAATTGGCAGATCCAACTGTTGTTCAGTACTTACTGGGTTATCCAGATCTTCAGGGTAACGGGCTGCCAAAGCTTCTTCTGCTTCTTGATCCTGTTGCTCTTTTTTACGTTTCTGACCAGCAGCACGTAAATGACGAGGTGAGCGACGGCTGCGGCTGCGGCCTTCAGCTGCTTCTTTCTCAGCATCTGTGTCTTCTGTCTCAGTCAGATCTGCGGCCGGAGCGTCAACAACTTCGGGCAGAACACTAGTTTCTGTCACTGCGCTGGTCTCAATGACTGGCGCTGTAACTGTAG
>NZ_JAIWOI010000254.1 GCF_020217005.1 Rheinheimera sp.
CTTCTGACACAGTATCACTAACAGCTGGTGCCACTGCTGCTGTTTCAACAACAGGAGCTACTGCAGCAGTCTCTACTGTCACCGCGACTGCTTCTACACCTTCTTTTTCATGACGCACCGACTTGCGCATCTGACGACGTTGACGGCGTTCCACAATCTTAGAACTATGCTCTTCATCATGGTCTACGGCTTTGACCGGAGCTGGACGTTCTGATACAACTTTTTTCTGTTCAGGACGTTCAGTACGCTCAGGTCTTTCACCACGTTCAGCACGCTCTGGACGTTCTCCACGTTCCGGGCGTTCACCACGTTCCTGACGAGCTTTATCCTGTCTTGGAGCTCGTTGTTCCTGATTTCGTTCATTTGGACGTTCAGCTTTCGCTGGAGCAGCGTTGTCGTCTTTTGCAACTTTTTCATCCCCTTCCTGACGGCGGCGATTTTTGTTGTTACGACGTCTGTTGTTGTCACGGTTATTGTTGCGGCGTGGAGCTTCTTCAACTTTTTTCTCTGGTGCTGGCGCAGCAGCGAATAAAGATTTAAACCAACCCACCACAGACTCAACCAAGCCAGGTCCCGCATCTTTTGCTACTGTAGTTTCGACTTTGCGAGCTGCTGGCGCTGGGGCAGCTGCTGAGGCCTCAGCCATATTGATAGCAGAGACCGCTGGTTTTTCTTTGACGTTTTCGCCGATAGGGTGATACACAGCGCTGCCGATCGCAGGAGCTTTCACCATGTTATAGCTGGATTCTTCAATCTCTTCATCGATACGAATGCGCGTCACTTCATAGTTTGGCGTTTCCATATGTTCGTTAGGAATGATGTAAATCCGGATACCATGACGGCTTTCAATACGACGCACTGAATCACGTTTTTCATTCATCAGGTAAGTGGCTACAGAAACCGGGACCTGAGCATGGATCTGACTGGTGTTGTCTTTAATAGCTTCTTCTTCGATGAGACGTAAAATCGACAGAGCGGAAGATTCAGTGCTGCGGATAGTGCCGCGGCCATGACAACGTGGACAAACATGAGTTGCCGACTCGCCCAGTGAAGGACGTAAACGCTGACGTGACATTTCCAGTAAACCAAAACGTGAAATGCGGCCAATCTGCACGCGGGCACGGTCTTGTTTTACGGCGTCTTTTAAGCGGTTTTCTACTTCACGTTGATGGCGCACTGGCGTCATATCGATGAAGTCGATCACAATCAAACCACCTAAGTCACGTAAACGTAACTGACGGGCAATTTCATCGGCTGCCTCTAAGTTGGTATTAAAAGCGGTTTCTTCGATGTCACCACCTTTAGTTGCTTTTGACGAGTTGATGTCAATGGCAGTTAAAGCTTCAGTGCTGTCGATGACGATAGAGCCACCAGAAGGTAAACGCACTTCACGTCGGAAAGCGGATTCAATCTGAGTTTCAATCTGGAAGTGCATAAACAGTGGCACTTCGCCCTGATACATTTTAACGCGGTGGGCAAAATCAGGACGGAACTGCTGAATATAAACTTTGGCTTCTTCGAAAATACGTGGGTTATCGATCAGTATTTCACCAACATCACGGCGCAGATAATCACGAATAGCACGGAACACTACGTTGCTTTCCTGATGGATCAGAAATGGTGCAGGGCGGTTTTGTGCTTCATGCGTAATAGCAGACCAGTGCTTTAATAAGGCTTTTAAGTCGTAATCCAGCTCTTCGTGAGATTTGCCCACACCAGCGGTACGAACAATTAAACCCATGCCGTCTGGCAGTTGTAATTGATCCAGCGAGTCTTTTAAATCCTGACGCTCGTCCCCTTCAATACGACGGGAAATACCACCAGCGCGGGGATTGTTAGGCATCAGTACTAAATAAGAACCAGCTAAAGAGATAAAAGTGGTTAAGGCCGCGCCTTTTTGACCACGTTCTTCTTTATCAATCTGGATAATAACTTCCTGACCTTCTTTGACCACTTCTTTAATATTTGGGCGACCGTCAAAGGTATAACCGGCAGGGAAATATTCGCGGGAGATTTCTTTCAGAGGTAAAAAGCCATGGCGTTCAGAGCCATAATCAACAAAAGCTGCTTCCAGACTGGGCTCAACCCGGGTGATTCTTCCTTTGTAGATATTTGCTTTTTTCTGTTCGTGTCCTGGGCTTTCAATATCCAGGTCGTATAATTTTTGTCCATCGACAAGTGCTACGCGGATTTCTTCTTCCTGCGTGGCGTTAATTAACATTCTTTTCATTGTTTTGTGACTCTATTACATAGGCCACAACGCAACGACATCCTGCGTCCGCGTTTCAGATGGTCAAACATATCAAAGCTGCAGTCTCTCGACTGGGGATGCTTGAGCTAACTCATTTTATACCTTTACTGCTGTGTTACTTCAGGTGGACCTATATGGCTGCATCTGAGGGATCTTAGTCCGTCATGGCCAGCCTGCTGGTTACCTTCGTCTAACTTAAGACTGTTCAGGTATATTTGGCGCCGCCTTGTCAGGGCCGCACTTAAATGTTTTTTGCTGTGATCTGACACAGAGATCGCGCGATACCGCGCTGCGTTGTCGCAATTTTTTTTTGCCTAAGTGACCGGAAGCTGTGTTTTGTCTCTGTCAGTAATAAATTACGCAGCATTACTTCAGACAAATAGCGTTATTCTCGCTCGCAGAGTATAAATACGTTGGTTTTCCCAACGAATTCGGTATGATCTGCCTCCCGAACGGTGCCTCACATTTTCTCTTACGTCACTTTGAGCGCCCTAATTGCCATTTTTGGCATAATTAGCCCGGTAATTATCCCACTAATTAGCGACCAATAGCAACTTAATTTAAGCTTAGCAGAGTAACTGAAACGCATGACTGAAAATATCAAAACTCCGGTGCAATACATTGATGTAGAAGAAGATTATTCCGGTCAACGCATAGATAACTTCTTAATGGCACGGTTGAAGAGCATACCAAAGAGTGTGATTTATCGGGTTTTGCGTAAAGGTGAAGTACGGGTTAATAAAAAAAGAATAAAACCTGAGTACAAACTGCAAGCCGGTGATCAGGTGAGGGTGCCACCTTTGGTGGTCCATGACGAACCTGAAAAAGAGCCTGTGTCTATTGGTCTTGCCATGGTGAAAAACCTCGAAAGCCATATTCTTTTTGAAGACAACGACTTAATAGTGTTAAACAAACCAACAGGCATGGCGGTGCATGGTGGCAGCGGTTTGTCTTTTGGTGTGATTGAAGCCTTACGTGCTCTGCGCCCAACAGCCCGTCATCTGGAACTGGTGCATCGTTTAGACCGTGATACTTCAGGTTGTTTATTGATTGCGAAAAAACGCTCAGTGCTGACCAATCTGCACGAACAGTTGCGCTTAAAAACGGTAGAGAAAAAATACTGGGCATTAGTGGCAGGGCAGTGGGACAGCAAAATCAAAAAAGTCACAGAGCCACTGCGCAAAAACACCTTACAAAGTGGAGAACGGGTCGTGAAAGTGGATGAGGCTTTAGGTAAACCTTCAGAAACCCGCTTTAAAATATTGCAGCGTTATGAAGAAGGCACCTTAGTTGAAGCCTTTCCTGTAACCGGCCGTACTCACCAAATTCGGGTGCATACTGCCTGTAAAGGCCATGCTATCGCCTGCGATGATAAATACGGCGACAACGAATTTACCTCACAAATGCAGAAACTCGGGTTAAACCGATTGTATTTGCACGCTAAGACCTTAACTTTTACCCATCCTGGGACAGGCAAGCAATTAAGCTGCGACGCACCTTTGGATAATGCGTTAAGTGGTATTCTTGAAAAGCTGAAGAGAAAATAATGAGTTCGGATATAGCTTTAGTGGTTTTTGACTGGGATGGCACAGTGATGGACTCAGTCGGGCGCATTGTATCCTCTATGCGCTCTGCGGCAGAGTTGTCCGGCTTAGTGGTGCCGACAGAGCATCAGGTCAAACAAATTATTGGTCTGAGTCTGGACCCTGTATTTGATATTTTATTCCCTGGTATTAATGCCACACAGCGCCAGACTGTATTTGAACATTACCGCGACCAGTATTTGTCGCACGATCATCCGCCGACGCCTTTATTTGAAGGGGCAGAGCAAGTGATGCAGCAGCTGAAGCAACAAGGTTTGCTGTTAGCTGTGGCTACAGGTAAAGCTCGCAAAGGTTTGAAACGGATGTTTGAAGAAACTGGGTTAGAGCCTTACTTCAGCACCAGCCGCTGCGCCGACGAAGCTGAATCGAAGCCAAGCCCGGACATGCTGAAGCAAATTCTCTCTGAACTGAATTTACCTGCGCATCGCGCTGTGATGGTAGGGGATACTATTCATGATATGGCTATGGCACAGGCCATAGAGATGCCACGTATTGGCGTGACTCATGGTGTGCACGGCAGGGAAGAGCTAAGTCGTTATCAGCCTAAGGCTATTATTGATTCGCTGCCAGAGTTGTTAACAGCACTCTGATTTTTCATTTAAATTCATTTCTATACTTGGTATGCCCTAAGTAATTGGAGTTGTAGCGAGGCGACAAGTGCACCAGACCCCAGGAGCATAGTTTACCTATGTGACTGGGGCGAGAAGCGAAGTCAACAAAGCTACGGCTTCAAGTACGACGGGGATTAAGGTTGAGTTAGCAAATCCCTGCCTTCGTTTCTTAGCATCTCTAATAAACGGATCAATGGCAGGCCTATTAAGCTATTTGGGTCGTCGCCTTCGAGCTTTTCAAATAAACTAATACCCAAACCTTCGCTTTTAAAACTACCAGCGCAGTTCAGTGGTTGCTCTCTCTCTACATAAGAAAGGATCTCCGCGTCCGTCAGTTGACGAAAATGCACCTTGAAGGGTTCAACACAAAGCTGGTACTGCTTAGTTTGGGCGTTGACTAGCGCTAAGCCTGTTAAAAAGGTGACACTATGGCCACTGAAGCTCTTTAACTGTTTATAGGCATTTTTAGCGGTATGAGGTTTACCGAGGATATGACCATTAAACACGGCGACCTGATCGGAGCCTATGACCAAGCCTTCAGTCAGGTTATTGGCCACAGCCTGAGCTTTCAATACAGCTAAGCGGCTGACCAGTTGTTCCGGTGTTTCGCCCGGTAAAGCTGTTTCGTCGACTTCCGGTTTAGCCGTAGAAAAGTTCGGAGTAAGTTTTTCCAGTAAGGCCTTACGATACAAAGAAGTAGAGGCCAAAAACAGAGCTTGAGTTGACATATAAGCACCTCGTTGGGACAATGCGCCGCACTATACCCTTCCTGAGTGAAGTTGCAACTTTGTTGGCATGGTTTGTTAAAACAGCAATGACTTTAACCAACTTTAGCCAGAACTGGCGCAACAACAGCGGTTTAGGCAGTAAAATTAACAAAAAAGAGGCAGGAATCCTTTGACAGCTCTAGCCTCGATCTATATGATGCGCGCCTTATGCAAAAGGTAAAAATTCCAATTACCCTTGATCCAACACGGGCCGCGCAAAAACGTTCAACGTTTGACGGCATTATTCCGCTGGTGAATTTAACCAGATTAACGGAATCGTTAGTAAGTTCTGAGGGTGATGTAGACGTAGTAGTACATTGTGGAACTGATGAACAGGGATTGATCTTTATTGAAGGTCAGGCCCAATGTCAGGTTGAGGTCACATGTGAACGTTGTAACGAACATATGGGTCTGGAACTGAACACCAGTTTTGCATACACTCCAATCCGGAGTGACAAAGATTCGGCTCACGATGATATTCCAGAGCGCTACGAAGTGGTCGAAAAAAACGAACACGGCGAAGTTAACTTGAGGCAATTGGTTGAGGACGAATTAATTCTGGCTTTACCCTTGTTTCCGATGCACGACGAAGGATCTTGTGATCCAGCTAAAGTGCAGATGAGCTGGGGAGAAATAGAACCAGAACCAGAAAAACCGAACCCATTTGCAATATTGCAAGAATTGAAGAAAAAATAGTTTTTTAGGAGAAAGGCAATGGCTGTACAGCAAAACAAAAAATCTCGTGCAAGACGTGACATGCGTCGTTCTCATGATGCGTTGACTGGGCCAACGCTGTCTGTAGACGCAACTTCAGGTGAAACGCACCGTCGCCACCACATCACTGAAGATGGTTACTACAAAGGTCGTAAAGTAATTAAGTAAGTTTGGATGCACTCGTTGCAACCACTACGACTTAAAATAGCTTTAGACATGATGGGGGGCGACCATGGCCCCCAATCAACTATTCCTGCAGCCATAGAAGCGCTGTGTGAATTTCCTCATGTAGACTTAGTCCTTTGCGGCGATTCTGAAATTCTTACCCATGAACTAGAACAGGCTGGATATCTAAACCACCCTCAGCTGTCTATTCAACATGCCTCGCAACAAGTTCTGATGACAGACAAACCCTCAGTGGCTTTGCGTAATAAGCGCCAGTCCTCGATGCGTATTGCGCTGGATTTAGTTGAACAAAATAAAGTGGCCGCCTGTGTCAGCGCCGGTAATACCGGAGCTTTGATTGCGATGGCACATTTTGTTCTGAAGATGCTTAACGGTGTCGAGCGTCCTGCCTTAATCAGCAGCTTGCCTTCAACTGTCGGCAGTCCGGTCTTTATGCTGGATTTGGGAGCGACGGTGAATTGTGATTCAGATACCTTATTCCAGTTTGCTGTAATGGGCGCTGTGATGGCTGAAGAAGTCGAAGGCATAGTCAAACCCAAAGTGGCTTTGCTGAACATGGGCGAAGAAGAAATCAAAGGTTCGGATCAAATCAAACGAACCTCCTTACTCTTATCCGAATGTGCGGATATCAATTACATTGGCTACATCGAGGGCAATGACATTTTTTCCGGCAAGGCTGATGTGATTGTCTGTGATGGCTTTGTTGGCAATGTGGCGCTGAAAACCTGTGAAGGTGTAGCGAAACTCATCTTAAAACGCTTAGAAACTGCACTGAAAAACTCAATGTCTGCTCAACTTTTCGGCTGGTTAATCAAACCTTTTCTGAAAAGTATGTCTTTAGGTGTGAACCCCGACCAGTATAACGGGGCAAGTCTGATAGGATTGCGCGGAATTGTAGTGAAAAGTCATGGAAATGCGACAAAAGAAGCATTTCTTAGTGCCATCCGTCAGGCCGTGCGCGAGGTTGAACGCCAGGTGCCGGTGAAGATCAAAGACAGGCTGGAACACGTATTAATTGACAAAGCGTAGGGCCCAATGTATTCACGCATTATTGGAACCGGAAGTTACTTTCCGTCTCAGGTCAGAACCAATGCTGATCTCGAAACCATGGTTGAAACCACAGACGAGTGGATCATCGAACGAACTGGTATCAAAGAACGCCGCATCATAGCCGACAATGAAACTGTCGCTACTATGGGCGCTCAGGCTGCATTAAAAGCTATTGAAGCTGCAGGCATCGACAAAAACTCCATCGATATGATTGTCATGGCCACCACCAGCGCCGCTCGTGCTTTGCCAAGTGCAGCTTGCGAAGTGCAGCGTGAACTGGATATGCCGGGCATTCCTGCTTTTGACGTAGCTGCAGCCTGTGCTGGTTTTTGTTATGCCTTGAGTATTGCTGACCAATATGTAAAAAGTGGTATGGCAAAACGAGTACTGGTGATAGGCGCAGATTGTTTATCGCGTTTAATGAGCCCTGAAGACCGCAGTATGGTGATTTTATTTGGTGATGCCGCTGGTGCCGTTATTTTAGAAGCGTCAGAGCAGCCAGGTATTTTATCTACTCATATTCATGCTGATGGTAAATACTCCGAATTATTGTATGTCGACAATCCGATTCGGGGTGACGAAGCTTCAGTGCATAACTCCTGGGGCGCGATGAAAGGCAACGAAGTCTTTAAAGTTGCTGTCACCCGTTTATCTGAAGTGGTTGAGCAAACCCTTGCTGCCAACAATATGGATAAATCACAAATTGACTGGTTAGTGCCACATCAGGCCAACTTGCGCATTATCTCTGCTGTGGCCCGTAAACTGGATATGTCGATGGAACAGGTGGTGATCAACCTCGACCGTTACGGCAATACCTCAGCAGCAACTGTTCCTACCGCCTTAGACGAAGCTGTCCGTGACGGCCGTATCCAGCGCGGACAAACTATATTGCTTGAAGCCTTTGGCAGTGGTTTTGCCTGGGCTTCGGCTTTAATACGCTATTAACGATTGTACGAGAATATTGCGAGAACAATGATGAACAACAAACTTGCATTGGTATTTCCAGGACAGGGTTCACAAAGCGTCGGTATGTTGGCCGAACTGCATGCTGAATTTGCAACAGTGCGTGACACCTTCGCTGAAGCTTCAACGGCTTTAGGTTATGACTTATGGGCATTAGTGGCCAATGGCCCTGATACCGAATTAAATGAAACTCACCGCACTCAACCTGCGTTATTAACAGCTTCTGTTGCAGTGTATCGCGTATGGCTGGAACAGGGCGGTGCAACTCCTGCTTATTTAGCTGGTCACTCTTTAGGTGAGTACTCAGCGTTAGTTTGCGCTGGTGTATTGACCTTGTCTGATGCCGTCAAGCTTGTAGAAAAACGTGGTCAGTATATGCAACTGGCTGTGCCAGCTGGTACTGGTGCCATGTCTGCCATTATTGGCCTGGACGATGCGCTGATTGCCAAAGCCTGCGCTGAAGCTGCACAGGGCGAAGTGGTTTCTCCTGTCAATTTCAACTCGCCAGGTCAGGTGGTCATTGCCGGTAATAAAGCTGCGGTAGAACGAGCCAATGAACTTTGTAAAGCGGCTGGTGCCAAACGTGCGTTGCCTTTACCTGTGTCTGTCCCCTCACACTGCGCTTTAATGAAGCCAGCCGCAGATAAACTGGCCGCTAATTTAAACAGTATTTCGTTTCATACAGCTGTCATACCTGTAGTGAACAATGTCGATGTTGTTGCAGCAGCAGATGCCGCGGCAATCAAAGATGCGTTAGTGCGTCAGCTGTATAGTCCGGTGCGCTGGACAGAAAGTATTGAATTTTTAGCTGCGCAAGGCGTAGATACAGTGATTGAACTGGGTGCCGGCAAGGTATTAAGTGGCTTAATTAAACGTATTAACAAAGAGCTGAATACAGCATCAGTCACAGATGTAGCGTCGTTAAAAGACGCTTTAGCTGCAGAATAAAAGGCTTAAAGACAATGACAACTTCATTTATTTCGTTAGAAGGTCAGGTGGCCTTAGTCACAGGTGCGAGCCGCGGTATCGGTCGTGCTATTGCTGAACAATTAGCCGCTTTAGGCGCTAAAGTGGTTGGAACTGCAACAACTGAATCAGGCGCTGCAGCTATTTCTGCTTATTTAGGTGACAAAGGTTTGGGCCTGGTGTTAAATGTCGGCGATACAACCTCTATTGAGCAGTGTTTAGAGACGATAAAAGCTCAGTTTGGCGATATTGATATTCTGGTGAATAACGCTGGTATTACCCGCGATAACTTGTTGATGCGCATGAAAGAAGAGGAATGGTTCGATATCATGCAAACCAATTTGACATCAGTGTACCGTTTAAGTAAAGCTGTGCTGCGTAGCATGATGAAAAAGCGTCACGGCCGGATCATCAGTATAGGTTCAGTGGTAGGTTCTATGGGTAATGCGGGTCAGACTAACTATGCAGCAGCGAAAGCGGGCGTATTAGGTTTTACTAAGTCGTTAGCCAAAGAAGTAGCATCTCGTGGTATCACTGTGAACGCTATTGCGCCAGGTTTTATCGACACCGATATGACCAAAGAATTGTCAGATGAGCAAAAAGAAGCAATTTTCAGCCAGGTCCCGGCAAATCGTCTGGGCCAGCCGGAAGAAATAGCAGCCGCTGTAGCCTTTTTGGCTTCAGGTCCGGCGGCCTATATTACGGGTGAAACCATCCATATCAACGGTGGTATGTATATGGTGTAAGTTTTTAGCCGATGTGATTGAAGTTGTATTGCACCTTCATGAGCTAAGGCTATTAGCCAAAGTAATTGGAGTTGCAGCGCGACGACAAGCGAAGAGTCCCCATGAACATAGCTGTCCTATGTGATTGGGGTGACAGAGCGAA
>NZ_JAIWOI010000255.1 GCF_020217005.1 Rheinheimera sp.
GTCAACAAAGCTGCAGCTTTAAGGACGAAGGCTAATGGTTTGACCAGCAGGAAAAGGCTTAGCCTTTACTTGCAACAAACCGGGCTTACGCATAAACTAGCCGCCACACAAAATTGCACCAATTGTTGCGATTTACATGAGAAAAAGGAAGAAAAGATGAGCAACATCGAAGAACGCGTAAAGAAAATTATCATCGAGCAGTTAGGCGTTAAAGAAGAAGAAGTGAAGCACGAATCTTCTTTCGTTGACGATTTAGGCGCTGACTCTCTGGATACAGTAGAATTAGTTATGGCTTTGGAAGAAGAATTCGACACAGAGATCCCAGACGAAGAAGCTGAAAAAATTACAACGGTACAGTCTGCTATCGACTATATCAAAGCCCACGCTGAGTAAGCGTTGAGCTGACAAAACGGGTAGCCTCTGCTACCCGTTTTTGTTTCTGAAGCTGTCTGCTACGAAGTTAAAGCAGAAGCAGATCAGCAATAAAGAATAAATTAGACTGCGGAGGATTCTGTGGCAAAACGTCGAGTGGTTGTGACGGGCTTAGGTATGCTAACGCCCCTGGGGAACGATGTATCGTCGACCTGGCAGGCTTTATTACAAGGTCAAAGTGGAATAGCGCTGTTTGATCATATTGATCCAGAGGCTTACACCACCAAATTTGCTGGTTTAGTCAAAAATTTTGACGTCGAACAGTTTTTCCCGGCCAAAGAAGCCAAAAAAATGGATTTATTTATCCAGTACGGTGTCGCTGCCGGTGTGCAGGCTTTTCGGGATTCCGGATTGGAAATTAACGAAGAAAACGCCGAACGTATTGGTGTTGCTGTAGGTTCAGGTATTGGTGGTTTAGGTTTAATCGAAGAAAACCACACCAAATTATTAAACAGCGGCCCACGTCGTTTATCGCCGTTTTTTGTGCCTTCTACCATTATCAACATGATTTCTGGTCATTTATCTATCATGTTAGGTTTGCAAGGGCCAAATATCAGCATAGTGACTGCTTGTACTACAGGTGTGCACAACATTGGTCAGGCCGCTCGTATGATTGCTTACGGTGATGCAGACGCCATGATTGCCGGTGGTGCAGAAAAAGCTTCTACTACTTTAGGTATGGGTGGTTTTGGTGCTGCCCGTGCTTTATCTACCCGCAACGATGCGCCACAACAGGCCAGTCGTCCATGGGATAAAGACCGTGACGGTTTTGTATTAGGCGATGGGGCTGGTGTTGTGGTACTGGAAGAGTACGAACACGCTAAAGCCCGTGGCGCAAAAATCTATGCTGAACTGGTCGGTTTTGGTATGAGTGGCGACGCCTACCATATGACGTCACCTCCGGAAAACGGTCGTGGTGCAGCTTTGGCGATGAAAAACGCCTTACGTGATGCCGGTGTAAACGCCGATCAGGTGCAGTACATCAATGCCCACGGCACTTCGACACCTGCAGGTGATATAGCTGAAACTATGGCGATTAAATCTATTTTTGGTGCCAAACCAGAAGGTTTAATGGTCAGTTCCAGTAAGTCGATGATGGGACATTTATTAGGTGCTGCAGGTTCAGTTGAATCTATCATCACTATTTTGTCACTGATCGACCAGAAAGTATCTCCAACCATCAACCTGGATAATCCGGACGAGGGGTGTGACTTAGACTATGTACCACACACGGCCCGAGACGCCAAAATGGAATATGCTTTATGTAATTCCTTTGGTTTTGGTGGTACTAACGGTTCTATTCTGTTTAAGAAAATCTAAAGCCTGAAGAAAGGGTCGGAGCCATGCTCTGACCCTTTGATTTTTCTATCTTATTTTTCCCGCTTATTGTCGTAATTCCAGCCGAAGTCTGATATTAAAAGTAAATACTGGGGAAATTACTCCATTTCTTTTAATTAACAGAAGCAGCAAAATAATGTCCTATAAAAAAAGTTGCGTAGCTTTGGCCTTGATGCTGTGTGCTCAAGCGTCTCTTGCCGATCCTATTGCTCAAACCAAAGGCAAATTCGAAGATAAATTCCGTCAATTGGACGAGTCCTTACCCACGCCTAATATTTACCGCAATGCAGCGGGCGAGCCGGGTCAGCAGTACTGGCAACAACAGGTGGATTACAAAATTAAAGCCAGTCTGGATGAAGAAAAACGTCGTTTATCCGGTAGCCAGACTATCCACTACAAAAACAACTCGCCTTATACCCTGAAGTATCTTTGGCTGCAGTTGGACCAGAATATCTTTAAACCGGATTCAATGGCGGAAGTCACCAGCACCTTTGGTGGTGGCTCCAGCCCAAACAATGAGATGCCAGCGAAAATTAGCCTCGACGAGTTACGTAATCTGCAATTTTTAGCGGATCACGAATTAGGCTATCAACTGGACAATATTAAGCTTGCCGACGGTACAAAGCTGAAGTTTGTAGTGGTTGGCACTCAGATGCGGATTGATTTACCAAAACCGCTTAAGCCCGCTGAGTCTTTGCAGTTCTCCATGGATTTTGCCTTTAATATCGTCGAAGAAGACGCTGTCTCGGCCCGTTCTGGTTTTGAACATTTCCCAGACGATAAACGCAAAGGTGGCAATGATATCTTCTTGTTTGCGCAGTGGTTCCCGCGTTTAGTCGCCTACACAGATTATGAAGCCTGGACCAATAAAGAGTTTTTAGGCTCAGGTGAATTCACGCTGGAGTTTGGTGACTATGAGGTCGAGATGACGGTGCCTGCCGATCATATTGTCTCTTCAACAGGTGATTTAACCAACGCCTCAGAAGTGCTGACCAAAGAGCAGCAGCAACGTCTGGAAAAAGCCAAAACAGCAAAACGCCCTGTGTTTATTGTGACTGAACAAGAAGCGCTGGAAAACGAAAAAGACGACACGGATGAGCGCAAAACCTGGCGATTCAAAGCCAACAACGTACGGGATTTTGCCTGGGCTTCTTCACGTAAATTTATTTGGGATGCCAAAGGCTATCAGCAAGGTGGCGCCGATCAGCCTTTTGTGATGGCCATGTCCTTTTATCCAAAAGAGGGCGGCGATTTATGGAAAAAATACTCCACAGAATCCGTAGTGCACACCCTGGAAGTCTATTCGCGTTTCTCTTTTGATTATCCCTATTCAGTTGCTCAATCGGTGAATGGTCCTGTAGGTGGCATGGAATATCCGATGATTACCTTTAACGGCCCGCGTACTGAGTTGCAAAAAGATGGCAGCCGCACCTACTCGCAGGCCGAGAAACGCTTTTTGATTGGCGTGGTGATCCATGAAGTAGGGCATATTTATTTCCCTATGGTGGTCAACTCTGACGAGCGGCAATGGACCTGGATGGACGAAGGGTTAAACAGCTTTTTAGATGGTATAGCGGGTCGTGAGTGGGATCCGCAAATTCCATGGGGGGTTGAAGCCCGGGATATCACTGATTATATGAAAGGTGATCAGCAGGAACCCATTATGACGCAATCGGACAGTGTGACGCGCTTAGGTCCGAATGCCTATACCAAACCTGCGGTAGCGCTGAATATTCTGCGCGATGTGATATTGGGGCGTGAGCTGTTTGATTTTGCGTTTAAAGAATACGCCACCCGCTGGAAGTTTAAACGTCCAACGCCATCAGACTTCTTCCGCACTATGGAAGAAGCCAGTGGTGTTGATTTGGATTGGTTCTGGCGCGGTTGGTTTTACAGCACAGACCATGTCGATATCTCTTTAGATAAAGTCTACAAACTGCAATTAGACACCAAAGATCCGGACATCGACTTTGAGCGCAGACGCAAAGAAGAGCAAGACAAACCTATGCCAATTTTTGTTGAACTGAATGAAGCCGAAGGCAAAACCACCTGGGTGGAGCGTAATAAAGACGTCACTGATTTTTATGATGAAAATGACAGGTTTACTGTCACCAATAAGGAGCGTAACAGCTACCAGCAATTTCTCGCTGATCTGGAACACTGGGAGCGTCAGGTATTTGAGCGTGCTATAGAAGAAAACAAAAACTACTATGTGCTGAATTTCAGTAATTTAGGTGGTTTGGTGATGCCGATTTTACTGCAGCTGACTTTTGAAGATGACAGTGTGCAGGAGATGTATATTCCGGCTGAGATTTGGCGTAAAACTCCTGATGCGGTCAGTAAGCTGATAGTGACAGATAAAACTCTAAAACAGGTGGTGGTGGATCCCAAATGGTTAACAGCCGATGTAGATGTGGAAAACAACCATTATCCACGTCAGATCATTCCATCCCGTATTGAAGCCTTTAAACGGGAAAAGAGTAAAGATTTGGTCGAGCGCGATATTATGCAAGACAGTAAAACCAAACTTAAAGAGCCCAAAGCTAAGGATTAACACCAAAGATGCGTTTGATACTTTTAGTGTTATGCTGCCTGAGCCTGCAGTTGTCCGCTCATGAGATGAAGTCGGCCATTACCAAAGTGCTGTTTAATCAGCGCACTGGCAACATTGAAGTCATGCACAGATTTTATCTGCATGACGCCGAACATGCAGTGAAAAAGCTGCTGGATAAGTCGGCTGATTTAATTGCCAAACAGTCCACCCGTGACAGTTTTGCCTTGTATGTATCCAGCCATTTTCAGCTGAAATCTGATGGGCAGGATCTGAAACTGAGTCTGGTCGGTAACGAACTGGATGGCCGCTTTTTCTGGGTGTATCAGGAAGTAGCCATACCGCACCAATTAACTCAGCTTCAGTTGCGCCACAATTCATTACAGAGCTTATGGCCCGAGCAGGTGAATGTGGTCAATATCGAAGGGCGCGGCAAAGTCAAAACCCTCAAATTTACTCCACAACAGCAATGGCAGCAGGTGCAATTGAGTAACTAACTGCTGAAATTTGGGGCAGATCATTAGGTGAGCGGTTAACAATGTGATCTGATCCCATTTTTAAAGTTTTTGATTTCAGGCATACTTTCGGCCTGAATTTTTCAAATGGTTTGGACTGGCATTGATGCTTTATTTGCAAGTACCGAATAGCACAGATCGCAGCTTTCAGTATGGCGACGGGCTTTTTACCACAATAAAGGTAAAGGACGGCAAGGCTATGCTATGGGATTTGCATTTACAGCGTTTAGTCGAAGGGGCTAAACGCTTACTGATCCACTCATTTGATGTTGACGAGCTCACTTCACAAGTGCAGCAGGCAATTTCTGCACCTGAGCAGGTCGTTAAAGTGCTCATAAGTCGTGGTCAGAGTGGGCGCGGTTATAGCCCGCAGGGTATCGAATCGCCTTGTTGTTATATCAGCACAGCAGCTTTACCCGACTATAGCGGCTGGCAGACTCAGGGCATCAGGCTTGGGATAGCAGATTTTAAGCTGGCGCAGCAACCAGCGCTGGCTGGGCTGAAGCATAACAACAGGCTTGAACAGGTACTTATAAAAGCCGAGTTGATTAAAACGGATGTTGATGAGCTGGTTGTACTGGACCAGAGTGGTGCTGTCATCGAAGTATCGGCCGCTAACCTGATGTTTAGTAAAGATGGTATATGGTTTACTCCCTATCTGGACCAAGCAGGTGTTTCCGGTGTGATGCGTCAACATATACTGGATCAACGATCGGTCAGCGAAGGTAAGTTCTACCTCAATGATTTGCAGCAAGCCGAAGCCATATTGATTTGTAATGCTCTGATGGGCGTGGTGCCGGTAAAGCAATTTGCCGGGCAAACTAAGAATATTGAACTGGTGCGTCAGTTTGTCAGCGGAGTTGAGCTTTGATCCGAACTTTATTTGTAGTGCTATTAATCTCGCTGGTGAGCTTTTTTGGATTAACCAATATCTGGCAACAATACAGCCAAAGCCTCTTACCATTGACTGAAACTTATATCGAAATTAAGGCCGGCGATAGTGCCATGAAGCTCTGCCGTCAATGGCAGCAGCGCCGGCTGCTGAGCAATGCACAGTGTCGCTGGCTGTCTATTTATTTACGTATACATCCTGAACTTTCAAAGTTACATCAAGGCGTCTACAGAGTTCCTGCCGATCAAAAACCTACACGCTTATTGCAGATGCTGCATTTATTCGCCAGCGGTAAGGTTGCTCAATTTGCTTTTAGCATCAAGGAAGGTGAAACCTTAAGCCAGAGTTTTAAGCGTTTAGCTGAAGCCGAATTTTTAAAGCATGATTTGACGGATAAAACTGCATTAATTGAACTGGCAAAATGGCCTGATTCCTGGGGGCCTAAACCAGCTAATGCAGAAGCTCTGTTTTATGCAGAAACCTACAATTACACAGCAAACAGCACCAGCACTGAACTGCTAAAACGCGCCAATGATCTGCTGATCCAGAAAGTACAATTGGCTTGGGATAATCGCCAGGCAACATTACCGTATAAAACTCCCTATGAGCTTTTGATCATGGCCTCTATTGTAGAAAAAGAGAGTGGTCATGAGCCGGAAAAACCATTGGTGAGTTCGGTTTTTGTCAATAGGTTAGCCCTTGGCATGAAACTGCAAACAGATCCGACAGTGATTTATGGTTTAGGTGACGATTTTAACGGAGACATCACCAGAGCCGATCTAAAAAATCCGCATCCGTACAATACTTATCAACATTTTGGTTTGCCACCAGGTCCTATAGCGGCGCCAAGTGGTAGCTCTATTGTGGCAGCGGCACAGCCAGCTCAAAGTGACTGGCTATACTTTGTTTCAAAAGGGGATGGCACCCATCAGTTTTCCCGTACTTTGGCAGAGCACAATGCCGCAGTGCAGCAGTATATTTTTGGCAAAAAAGCTTTGGAAAAGAAAAAACAATGACAACTCAAGGGCGTTTTATTGTAGTGGAAGGGCTGGAAGGCGCGGGAAAAACCAGTGCTATCCATACTATCCAGCAATGGCTGAACGAACACCAGATTAAATTTATTAGTACACGAGAACCCGGAGGCACGCCTTTAGCCGAACAAATCCGAGCTATTGTGAAGCAAGTTCAGGACGAAATAGTAGCGCCTGAAACTGAATTACTGCTGATGTATGCGTCCCGTGTACAGTTGGTAAAAACCGTGATCCAACCCGCTTTGCAACAGGGAAGCTGGGTGTTAGGGGATCGCCACGACTTATCCTCAAGAGCCTATCAGGGGGGAGGTCGCCAACTGGATGAAAGCCTGATCAACAGCATTCGCCATGCCGTATTAGGGGATTTAACGCCGGATTTGACGTTGTATCTGGATATAGACCCAGCTATCGGCTTACAACGCGCTCAGGCCAGGGGTGAACTGGACCGTATTGAGCTGGAACAGCTGGCTTTTTTTCAACGAACCCGGGCAAAATATCTACAAATAGCCGCAACAGAGCCCAATATAGTCACCATAGATGCCAGTCAGTCGATAGAGCAAGTGCAGCAAGACATTCTGAATGCACTGCAACAGGCCTACCAAAACGGACCTTTACAAAGTTATGTCTGATTTACCCTGGCTGGACTCGTATTACTACAAACTGACAGAACTGGCGGCTGAGGGACAATTACATCACGCTTTGTTGTTGACAGGCCCTCTGGGCATAGGTAAATCGGCTCTTGCGAAAAGGTTGGCGGCCTATTTACTCTGCAAAACGCCACAGCAGCAACAGCCTTGTGGTTTATGTAAAAGTTGCCAACTGATGGCTTCTGGTCATCATCCGGATCTGTGGCTCTTACCAACCGAAGGCAACAGTATTGGCGTGGATCCAATACGAGCCCTGGGGCAGTTTATGCAAGGAGCATCACAGCAAGGTGGGGTGAAACTGGCACTTATTCCTCAAGCTGAGCAGATGACTGAAGCAGCTGCTAACGCACTGTTAAAGACTCTGGAAGAACCACCGCAAAACAGTTTTTTGATTTTACAAAGTGCTTATCCGGCACAGTTGTTGCCGACTATTTTAAGCCGTTGTCAAAGCTGGGCAATAGCTCCTGTATACGGTGAACAAATAGAACACTGGTTACAGGACCACAGCAGCAGGCCAGTACCGGATTTTTTATTGCAGTATGTTGGCGGCGCGCCTTTATTAGCTTTGAAATTGCTGGAAAACGACGAAGCAGCAGCAATTTCTGCACAATTGGTTATGCTGAAGAAGTTCGTGTCTGCTCAACTGGATATGTATGAGTTATTGGCTCATTTGCCTGACACTGAACAATTAGCTTCAACCTTATTCTGGTTTGTGCGACAGGAGTTATGGCAAAAGGGTACTGATATGCAGTTGAAACATCACCAATTATTGTTGTCTTTGCAACAATGGGGCAGAGATCGTCAATTGATTTCAGGGCAAAATGCCGCATTGAATTTATCCGCCTTGTTGGTGCAATTGCGCACAGCCTTGGTGTAACAGGAGCTTATCGTGGACGAAATCCAACTGGATTTTACCGAGCTAAAAGAGTTGTACCGCTGTTATATGCCATTTCTAAAGAATGGCGGATTATTCGTGCGTACAGCCCGTCCTTATCGTATGGGGCATTCTATCGCCTTAGTCGTTACTTTGCCTGACGCGCTCGAAGCGGTGAGGGTGTCTGGCAAAGTCGCCTGGTTAACACCACAAGGAGCGCAAAGCTCTACTCCTGCAGGTATTGGTGTGGCTTTTATCGATGATAAGTTTCAGTTGCAGGATAAAATTGAAAAGCTATTGGGCGGTATGCTCGACTCTACCGAACCAACTTATAGCCTTTGAATCCGTATATCGGGCTTGAGGCTGTTTTTAGTTAATCTTTTGGAGAACTCTTTTGTTTGTTGATTCGCATTGCCACCTTGACCGTCTGGAATGGGACAAATTAGCCCTGACTCTACCTGAAGTGTTACAACAGGCAGCAGTCGCCAAAGTGGAGCATATGCTCTGTGTGTCTGTAAGCCTGAAAGAATTTCCTGCGATGAAACAGCTGGTGGCTGCCTACCCGCAAGTCTCCGTCTCTTGTGGCGAACATCCGCTACATCAGGAAGATCAAATTGATATCGAATTACTGCGGCGTTATTGCGCAGATCCCGCAGTAGTAGCTGTAGGTGAAACAGGTTTGGATTATTTTTACAGTCCTGACAGCAAAGCTACACAGCAAGAAGCTTTTGCTGCTCATATTGCAGTAGGCCGCGAACTTAAAAAGCCTTTGATAGTGCATACCCGCGATGCCAGAGCTGACACTTTGAATTTATTACGCTCTGGTGGTGCCGCCGACTGTGGAGGGGTGCTGCATTGCTTTACCGAAGACTGGGATACGGCAAAAGCTGCGCTGGATTTAGGTTTTTATATTTCATTATCAGGCATAGTGACTTTTCGTAACGCCGATGAACTGCGAGCTGTCGCCCGCCAAATTCCTGCTGATCGCTTGTTGATTGAAACCGACTCGCCTTATTTAGCTCCTGTGCCTTACCGTGGCAAAACCAATCAGCCCGCTTATGTTAGTGCTGTGGCTGCTTGTCTTGCCGAGCAGCGTAATGTCAGCATTGAATTGTTGGCAGAACAAAGCTCTGCAAATTTTTATAATTTGTTTCAATCAGTTAAGAAAGCTTATTGAGAGAGAAAAGTAGCCCAGAATCAAGGGATTCATTCTGGGCTTAGGGGAATGGCTCATCTAAATGAGCCGTGCGCTATACGGAACTAAACAGAACAAATGGCTTCACTGACTTGCTGGTTTTGAGTGTAGACAAGGCCTGTTAAATTTTCCTGTACTGTTTTTTGCCCATTAAGTGCTTCAATCAAAATCAGAAGCTAAAACTTATCCTGATCTTATACCGTAGTTATCCCCAAGTTATCCACTCAACCTCAGGTAACATAAGCTTTTGCTGAAGAATTAAAGCTGACGTCACAAAATCGTAATAGAAGTCAAAGTTTTTACAAGTCATCTATGTTAGAAAAAATTAATCTAATAAAAACTGCAATAGGGTTCAATCTGCCCTGACTGTCGTAGATATTTTCAGGCTTGCTGCAAGTATAGATGTGTCTGAATTTCAAGTTGGCAGACCCTGAGCTGTACTATCTTTTTCTGAAAAAATCTGTCAGTGAATTAGCCTCAAGCAGACAGGGGCACTGCCACCACATAGGCATGCTGTTGTGTTGG
>NZ_JAIWOI010000256.1 GCF_020217005.1 Rheinheimera sp.
GATGAGAAGGATAAAGCGCCTCAAGAGCTGTGATATTCAGCGTATTGCATAGGCAAGCAGTTCATTTCGAAAAGCGGTGGTTACATTTGACTGATTATATGAGTGAAATTATAGGGATCAGCTAAATGGATTGCTTTAGTATATCAATCCGCAACTTAGTGTCAGTTGAGCAACTTCGTCTGACTATCAACAAAGGATCCTGCAATGAGTGCTGTTTTTGAACGTTCACCCCAATTTTATGTGCGCCTTGCCGGTGTATTTTATCTGGCCATTATTGTGTTAGGGCTTTTTGGTGAACTGATGGTCAGAGGCTCCCTGGTGGTTCCTTTAGATGCAGCAGCTACCGCACAGAATATTATCGCTTCATCTTCATTGTGGAGGCTGGGCATAGTAGGGGACTTGTCGATGCAACTGCTGGATATCCCCATCATCGTGTTGTTTTATTTATTGTTTAAACGCGTCAACGCTGGGCTTAATCTGGCCGCCACTTTTTTTAACCTGATCCAAACCGCTATGTTGGTGGCCAATAAGCTGCTGTTAGTCATTCCATTGTTGTTACTAGGTGGTGGGGCTGCTGCTTCTGCGTTTTCTTCTGAGCAATTGGCAGCCTGGTCTTACCTTGCTATTGGGCTGCACAGCTATGGTTTTGGCATAGGGCTGATCTTTTTTGCGCTGGCCTGTTTGCTGCGTGGTTATCTGATTATTAAATCGGGCTTCTTCCCGGCTTTTATCGGAGTCATGTTAGCGCTGGCGGGTTTGTGTTATCTGATCAATAGCCTGGCCTTATTACTGGCACCATCCCTGGCGTCGCTGCTATTCCCCTGGGTTCTGATGCCGGTGTTAGCCGCTGAATTAAGCTTAAGCCTGTGGATGATTATTAAAGGCGTGACTATGCAGAAATGGCAGCAAACCACGTCTTAAACTGAAATGCCGTGGTTACTGTAAAGCTGAATACAGTAACCAGGGTTTCAAAGGTAAAACAAAAGCATCTTCAAAACCCGTCCATAAATCCATACAACTTCCTCTAGTACTTTAGTCTTTATGTCGACATAACGTCGCATTTCAGCTTGACCAAAGTCGATATCAGGCGTAAAACGTAATCACTTTCTAATTATTGTCGACAATCTGATGCTTGCTACCGAATTCAAAGAAGCTATTACTGCGGCCGACCGGGTGCTGGTGCAAATTCGTACCGCCATAGTGGAAGGCGAAATTCCTGCTGGTACTAAGATCAGTGAGCCTGAACTGGCGCGACGTTATGATTTAAGCCGCGCACCACTGCGTGAGGCCTTAGCACGTTTAGAGCGCTGTCATCTGATAGAACGTACACCCAATGCCGGCGCCCGTGTGGTCAAGCTGTCTATTGAAGGCTTACGTTCTTTGTATCAGTTGCGCGAAGAGCTGGAAGGCCTGGCCTGTCGTTTGGCGGCAGAACATATGACAGAGCAGGAAATCGCCGAAGTCAGAGCGCTACTTGATCAGCATTTGTCGACACAACGGGTGCATGAAGGCGAAAGTTACTACCAGGAAGCAGGGGATGTCGACTTTCATTACCGCGTCATCTTAGGTAGTAAAAATCCTTATCTGATTAATATCTTAAGTGACGAGTTGTATTTTCTGGTGCGGATGTATCGGGTGCAGCTTGGCATGAACGGCCCACGGGTATCGCGGGCTTTTGACGAACACAAAGCTATTATCAATGCCATTGCCAACCGTGATGGCGAACTGGCCGACTTACTGATGCGCCGTCATATCGCCGCATCCAAACGTAATATTGAACAACAGTTACTTCAACAGGGGACTTCACATGGCTAATGTAAAAAGCGCTGGCGCTCTGCTTCGTCAGGCAATTAGAGACAATCATCCGTTACAGCTGGTGGGCACTATTAACGCCTACACCGCCATGATGGCTGAACGTGTGGGTCACAAAGCCCTGTATTTATCTGGTGCTGGTGTGGCCAATGCCTCTTTTGGTTTGCCTGATTTAGGCATGACCTCGTTAAACGATGTTTGTGAAGATATCCGCCGTATTACGGGTGCTACTGAACTGCCTTTGCTGGTGGATGCCGATACAGGCTGGGGTGGTGCTTTTAACATAGGCCGTACCGTCAAAGAGATGACCAAAGCCGGTGCTGCAGGTTTTCATATTGAAGACCAGGTGGCGCAAAAACGTTGTGGTCACAGACCGAACAAAGAAATCGTATCGTTGGACGAAATGGTTGATCGCGTCAAGGCTTCTGTCGATGCCAGAACAGACGAGAACTTTTTTATTATGGCGCGCACTGATGCGTTGCAACAACAAGGTTTAGACGCCGCCATCGAGCGTGCTTTAGCCTGCGAAGCCGCTGGTGCCGATGCCATTTTTGCTGAAGCTGTGTATACGCTGGAGCAATACCAGGCCTTTACTAAGGTGCTGAAAGTGCCGGTATTGGCCAATATCACTGAGTTTGGCCAAACGCCACTGTTTAACAAAGCAGAGCTAGCTGGCGTAGGTGTGGATATGGTGTTGTATCCGTTGAGTGCCTTCCGCGCTATGAACAAAGCTGCACTGAATGTGTATGAATCTATTTTGGCCAATGGCGATCAGAAGGCTGTAGTCGACAGCATGCAAACCCGGGCTGAACTTTACGACTTCCTGAACTATCACAGTTATGAGCAGAAATTGGATGCGTTATTTGCTGTAGGCAAAAGCTCTAAATAAAAAGTTGGGCAAACAAAAAATAACTAACATCAGCCAAAGAGCATTCAATAAATCAACAGAACAAATTAAAAACGGAGAGACAAGATGGCGAACGCAAAAGAATTATCAGGCGCAGGTTTACGTGGCCAAATCGCAGGTAAAACCGCTTTATCCACAGTAGGCAAAACAGGTTCAGGCCTGACTTACCGTGGTTATGATGTCAAAGACTTAGCCGCTCACTGTGAATTTGAAGAAGTAGCGCACCTGATTTTAAAAGGCGAGTTACCGAACGAAGCAGAACTGGCTGCCTACAAAAAACGCTTAAAGGCGATGCGTCACCTGCCACAGGCTTTAAAAGAAGTACTGGAACGTATTCCTGCTTCTGCTCATCCTATGGATGTAATGCGTACTGGTTGCTCTATGTTAGGCAACTTAGAAACTGAACAGAGTTTTGCTCAGCAACAAGATGCAACAGACCGTTTACTGGCGATTTTCCCTGGCTTAATTAACTACTGGTATAACTTCAGCCATAAAGGCCAGCGCATTGAAGTGGACACAGCGGCCGATTCTATTGCCGAACAGTTCCTATGGACTTTACATGGTGAAAAACCAACTCAGCTGCATACCGATGTAATGAACTCTTCGCTGATTTTATACGCAGAGCATGAGTTTAATGCTTCTACTTTCACGGCCCGTGTTTGTGCTTCCACTTTAAGTGACATGCATTCTTGCATCACAGGCGCTATAGGTTCATTACGTGGTCCTCTGCATGGTGGCGCTAATGAAGCGGCGATGGAACTGATTGAAAAGATGGACAATCCGGATGATGCCGAAACCAAGTTAATGGGCATGCTGGAACGTAAAGAAAAAATCATGGGGTTTGGCCATGCCATTTATGCGGAGTCCGACCCACGTAATGCGGTGATCAAAGAATGGTCAGAAAAGCTGGGTAAAGCCAATGGCGACACCTCCTTATACGACATTTCTGTGCGCTGTGAAGCGGTGATGTGGCGCGAGAAAAAACTGTTCTGTAACGCAGATTTCTTCCATGCCTCGGCTTACAACTACATGGGTATTCCAACCAAGCTGTTTACGCCTATTTTTGTCTGTTCACGTTTAACAGGCTGGGCTGCCCATGTAATGGAACAACGTGCGGACAACCGTATTATCCGCCCAAGTGCTGAATACACAGGTGTGGAGCCACGTAGTGTAACGCCACTGGCGCAGCGTTAATCCCCGTCGTTCTTGAAGCTGCAGCTTCGTTGACCGCGTGCCTCGCCCCAGTCACATAGAATACTATGCTCCTGGGATCTCGAGCACTTGTCGCCTCCCTGCAACATCAATTACTTAGGGGATCAGAAAAGAAGCCCTTAGTGGGCTTTTGTAGGATCTAAAGTAAACAATTTAACTGAGTGGCCACGCCATGAATTCTAATTACCGTAAAAACTTACCAGGCACCAACCTGGATTATTTTGATGCCGAAGCGGCTTGTAACGAGATTGAACCCGGCTCTTATGCCAAACTGCCTTATACCTCCCGCGTTCACGCTGAAAACTTAGTACGCCGCTGTGATCCTGCATTATTGACTGATGCATTAAAACAACTGATTTACCGCAAGCAGGATCTGGATTTCCCCTGGTTTCCTGCCCGTGTGGTCTGTCACGACATCTTAGGTCAAACTGCATTAGTGGATTTAGCAGGCCTGCGTGATGCGATAGCTTTGCAAGGCGGTGATCCGGCCAAGGTCAACCCTGTAGTGCCGACTCAACTGATTGTCGATCACTCGCTGGCGGTTGAGCATGCGGGTTTTGAAAAAGATGCCTTCGAGAAAAACCGAGCTATTGAAGACAGACGCAACGACGACAGATTCCACTTTATTAACTGGACGAAAAAAGCTTTTAAAAACGTTGATGTGATACCGCCGGGTAATGGCATTATGCACCAGATCAACCTGGAGCGGATGTCACCTGTTATTCACGCTATAGATGGCGTGGCTTACCCTGATACCTTAGTCGGCACCGACAGCCATACCCCTCATGTCGATGCTTTGGGCGTCATTGCTATTGGGGTAGGTGGTTTAGAAGCGGAAAGTGTGATGTTAGGCCGTGCCTCCTGGATGCGTCTGCCGGATATTATTGGTGTCGAGCTGACAGGCAAAGCTCAGCCGGGCATTATGGCCACTGACATAGTACTGGCGCTGACTGAATTTTTACGTAAAGAAAAAGTGGTATCGGCATATCTGGAGTTCTTTGGTGAAGGCGCCAGCAGCCTGAGTCTGGGCGACAGAGCGACCATTTCTAATATGACACCAGAATATGGCGCTACTGCCGCTATGTTCTCTATCGACCAGCAAACGCTGGATTATTTAACCCTGACAGGCCGTGAGCCAGCGCAAGTCAAGCTGGTGGAAACCTACGCCAAAACTGCAGGCCTGTGGTCTGACAGTTTGAAAACGGCCGAATATGAGCGGGTCTTACGATTTGATTTATCCAGTGTAGGCCGCACTATTGCTGGACCGTCCAATCCTCATGCCCGGGTATCGACCAGCGATTTAGCCGCTAAAGGCATAAGTGGTGTAATAGAAAACGAGCCGGGTTTAATGCCGGACGGCGCTGTGATTATTGCCGCTATCACCAGCTGTACCAACACCAGTAACCCACGCAACGTGATAGCTGCAGGATTACTAGCGCGTAACGCCAGAGCTAAAGGGTTAAGCCGTAAGCCTTGGGTAAAAAGCTCCTTGGCACCTGGCTCTAAAACCGTTGAGCTGTATTTAAAAGAAGCCAACTTACTCGAGGATTTAGAAAGTTTAGGTTTTGGCATTGTGGCCTTTGCTTGTACCACTTGTAACGGTATGAGCGGCGCTTTAGATCCGGTCATTCAACAGGAGCTGATAGATCGTGATTTATACGCTACAGCTGTATTGTCTGGTAACCGCAACTTTGATGGCCGTATTCACCCTTATGCCAAGCAGGCCTTTTTAGCTTCACCTGCGTTGGTGGTGGCTTATGCTATAGCCGGTACTATCCGTTTTGATATCGAAAAAGACGTGCTGGGACTGGATGCCGAAGGCAAAGAAATCCGCTTAAAAGACATTTGGCCAAGCGATGCTGAAATTGATGCTGTGGTGACAAGCAGCGTGAAACCTGAACAGTTCCGCAAAGTCTATGAGCCTATGTTTGCGCTCTCTGTGGATTACGGCGAAAAAATTAGTCCGCTCTATGACTGGCGTGCGCAAAGTACCTATATCCGTCGTCCGCCCTACTGGGAAGGCGCTTTAGCCGGTGAGCGTACTATGAAGGGCATGCGTGCTCTGGCTGTGTTAGGTGACAATATCACCACTGACCATTTATCGCCGTCTAATGCCATTATGATGGACAGTGCTGCGGGTGAATACCTGCATAAAATGGGGCTGCCGGAAGAGGATTTTAACTCTTACGCCACCCATCGCGGTGACCACTTAACAGCGCAGCGTGCGACTTTTGCCAATCCAAAGCTTATCAACGAAATGGCCGTAGTGGATGGCAAAATAAAACAAGGTTCTTTAACCCGGATTGAGCCTGAAGGTGTAGTCACCCGGATGTGGGAAGCCATTGAAACTTATATGGAACGTAAGCAGCCTTTAATCATCATTGCTGGTGCTGATTATGGTCAGGGCTCATCCCGTGACTGGGCGGCCAAAGGCGTGCGTCTGGCCGGTGTCGAAGTGATAGTGGCAGAAGGGTTCGAGCGTATTCACCGCACTAACTTAGTGGGCATGGGGGTATTACCGCTTGAGTTTAAAGCGGGGGTCAACCGTAAAACTTTAGCTTTGGATGGCACTGAAAGTTACGACGTAACAGGTGAGCGTACACCTCGCACTACTTTAACTTTAGTGATCACCCGTAGAAACGGTGAAGTATTGCAAGTGCCTGTGACCTGTCGTTTGGATACGGCCGAAGAAGTCTCTATTTATGAAGCAGGTGGCGTGTTACAGCGTTTTGCCAAAGACTTCCTTGAAGCTAAAGTGTAAGGGCAGGGATAAGAACAATGAGCTATTTGCCACAAATTAAAATACCAGCCACTTATATCCGTGGTGGCACCAGCAAAGGTGTGTTTTTCCGCTTGCAGGATTTACCCCAAGTAGCCCAAACCGCAGGAGCAGCGCGTGATGCGCTGCTGCTCAGAGTGATTGGCAGCCCGGACCCTTATGGCAAACAAATTGATGGTATGGGTGGTGCTACCTCCAGTACCAGTAAAACCGTAATTTTGTCGAAAAGCCAGCAGCCGGATCATGATGTGGATTACCTCTTTGGTCAGGTATCTATTGATAAAGCTTTTGTCGACTGGAGCGGGAACTGCGGCAATTTATCAGCAGCTGTGGGCTCTTTTGCCATCAGTGCAGGTTTAGTCGATGCCAGTCGTATTGTTGCCGATGGCAAAACCACTGTACGGATTTGGCAGGCCAATATCGGCAAAACCATTATTGCCCATGTGCCTATGCTAAACGGAGAAGTGCAGGAAAGTGGCGATTTTGAACTGGATGGTGTGACTTTCCCTGCTGCGGAAGTGCAACTGGAGTTTATCGACCCGGCCGCCGATGAAGACGGAGAGGGCGGCGGCTCTATGTTCCCAACCGGCAATTTAGTGGACGATTTGGACGTGCCTGGTGTCGGCACTTTCAAAGCCACACTGATTAATGCCGGTATTCCGACTATTTTCGTCAATGCCGCAGATATTGGTTACACAGGCACAGAGCTGCAGGACGCTATTAACAGCGATATTCAAGCTTTGACGATGTTTGAAACTATCCGGGCCTATGGCGCTGTGAAAATGGGTTTGATATCGCATATAGACGAAGCGAAAACCCGTCAGCATACGCCAAAGATTGCTTTTGTTGCGCCAGCCACAGACTATATCTCGTCCAGTGGTAAAGCTGTGACTACAGGCGATATGGATTTGGTGGTGCGGGCTTTATCTATGGGTAAATTACATCACGCCATGATGGGCACAGCCGCTGTGGCCATTGGCACTGCAGCTGCTATTCCGGGTACTTTAGTCAATCTGGCGGCTGGTGGTGTCAAACGTAAAGCAGTACGTTTTGGTCATCCGTCCGGCACTTTACGGGTCGGAGCTGAAGCTGCCCAGGTCTCTGGTGAATGGAAAGTTACCAAAGCCATTATGAGTCGCAGTGCCCGGGTCTTAATGGAAGGTTGGGTACGGGTGCCTGCAGATACATTCAGCCTTGATTAAATGCTAAAAATGATAAGTTCGTCTGACTGTAGCTTAATTACAACTTATTATTCCAGTATAAATAAGTAGCTATGTTGAAAAGACTAGTTATTCTCTGTAGATTGATTATCGAATTTACGATTTTTTTGGGGGAGTCTTAGATGAAGAAGTTAGGTTACAGCCTGTTTGCCGCCTTATGTTTAAGTTCAGCAACACTGTCTACTGCCGTGAAAGCTGAAACAGTGGACTACCAGTATCTGACCGTAGCCGGTTATCTGAATTTTTATTTGCTAAATTTAAATGCCTGTGAAGATTATCATCCGGAAATTCGCCAACAGGCTTACGATGCGGAAAAGCAGCTCTATCCTTGGCTGGTTAAGTTAGAGCAAAAATTAAAAGGTGCAGATGCGGACAACAAAACCTTGTCTGATGTAGTACAGAAACGCCGCGAAGCGCTTAATCTGCAAATTGCCGAAGGTGATTTTACTCTGGATCACTGCAAAGCCATTGTGAAGATTTTATCTGCAGATGGTTTAGATCAAACGCTGTTAAAAAGCCTGAACTAAAGCCTGTAAACAAACTTTTATATCCGTGTTTTGAAAAACCACTTGTCTCAGCCCGAGCAGGTGGTTTTTGCTTTTAACTCAAGCTTCGCCGCTGATTTGTTCCGGTGCCTGTGATGTCTATTTATACTTTATCTGCTAAAGACGTACCACAACTGATGTTGGTGCAAAAAGACTGTTATAACGAAGAGCTGGTTGAGTCAGTAGCTGTAATGGCTGCACGTATTGGCGCTTTTCAACATAGCTGCTGGGGTTATTTTGTCGATCAATTAATGGCTGGCTATCTGCTGGCTTATCCTTCTGTGCTTGGCAATATTACTCCTTTAGCTGCAGATTTTCCTTCATATCAAAAACCCGATTGCCTTTACTTGCATGATATGGCGATTTCCAGTCATTTCCGTGGGCAGTCGTTAGCACCAAAGTTACTGCTTCATGCTCAGAAAGAAGCTCAGAAGATGGGGTTAAACGCTATGGCTTTAGTCGCAGTGCAGGGAGCTGAAGCCTATTGGGCTAAACAAGGTTTTGTTAAAGTGACAGATATCTGTTTAAAACAGCAGGCTATTTTGGATACATATTTACCTGAAATAGCCTGCTATATGATCAAAACATAAAATGAGTTTTGAGCAGTTTTTAGATCTGTTCCAGCAAATAATTGCCGGATTTTAAATCGTCCGCCAGTTCTTTTGACCGTTCCAGTACAGTAGCCCAATAAGCAAGACGCTGCTCGTCCGTTAGTTTGTCAAAGTCTTTACGGTCAGGAATTTTACTGTATGGCAATGATTTTACCCAGGATTCGGCTGGACAAAGCAGGATCATCTTATCCATTTGGGCTGATTTGGCTCGTCGCCATGGTAAAGATTTATCAAACCAGCCAGGGATCAGATAGGGATAAAAGTGTGGATATAAAATCAGGCCTTGTTGCTGATATGGCAATGACAGATGGTAATCCAGCAAACCTCCGTCCATATACAAACCTTTAGGTAGACCAACCGGGTCTTTTACCGGGTGCATCACCATAGGAATAGAACCTGAAGCCAACAAACTGGCTTTAAAGTTCTCTATAGTCAGTGGGTAAGCTTCATGTGGCACATGCTGCAATAAGCCCCCATTACTGTGGTTTTGCATCACCACTCTTTTGTAGAACTTTTGCAGCAAAGCTGGTTTGAGCAGATTTGCGCCTGCGGCTAATAATAACCGTCGTAGTTGCGCGCTTTTACGCTCAGATTTTCTTATTTTAACCTCGCGGGCCGCGATAAAATTCAGTTGTAATACAGGGTTATTCAGCACCTGTAAAATATGTTGCTCTGAGGGAAATACGTGATCCAGTACTGAAGCAGAGGTTGAAGTAATTTGATCAATACTGGCTTTAGCCGGAAAACATAAGCTGCTGTAAGCTCTGGCAAATCGTTCTGTTGCTGCAACAGGGTCCTGCTGAGTAACACAAGCAAAACGCCAGGCTCCAGCTGAGCTACCAACTAAAGATAAAGCGGTAGTTCTGTCTTTAAAAAATTCACCAAACAAATACTGATCTAAACCGTAGAGGCAA
>NZ_JAIWOI010000257.1 GCF_020217005.1 Rheinheimera sp.
AACCATTTTGGACCACCGCTGGCGCCTAAAACTAAACTGATATCCTGCTGACGTAAGCCATGTTGCTGCAGATGTGCAAAGGCAGTGGCTCCCGCCAGTACTCTTAGTGTCGATACTGTCACCCGAATTGTTTCCTCACATCTAACTTTAAGCACTGCGGCTACAAAACTTTAACCATAAAACTTATAAAGAAGCGGCAAATAGTTGCTGATGCATACGCAGCGCGTACTCATCTGTCATACCTGCCACATAATCACAAATAACACGCATCTTGTTCTGTTCGCTGTCCGCCAGTTGCCAGCGGTTTTTGCTGTTGGCTGGCAATAAACGCTCAGCCTCTGAACTAAAGGCGTCAAATAAAGAGCGGACAATTTGCTGACCTTTGTATTCACCCCTTTGTACCTGCGGCGATAAAATCACCGCCTCATAGACAAAGTGTTTTAACAACTGCAATAACTGTTGCTGTGGCTCTGGCAGACGGGCATTGTAACGAATTAGCGGATCCTGAGTGTCGGGCAGCGACTGATACATCTCGATACTGGTGATCAGCAAATTCACCAGCGCACCTATAGCATCTTTACGAATATGATGTTCGGGTATAAATAATTTCTGACTGATATGTTTTAACGCGCTGGCAATATCCGTCGGCAGTTTGGCCATTTCAGGTTCAGCCAGGCGACGCCAGTGTTCGATACTGACAGTGCCTGTAACTATCGCATCTTCCAAATCATGCACGCCGTAGGCTATATCATCGGCAAGTTCCATAATGGAGGCGTCCAGCGATTTATGCAGCGACTTTAAAAATGGAGCTTTGTTTAATTTTTCAGTGCGCTGAAAAGCGTTGCGGTCCGACTCCGATAAAGGACTTAAGATCCAGTCGAGTAAATCGCTGTCTGCGGCATAAATGGCTTTGCAGGGTTTGACTGTCAGTCCTTGCTCTACCTGCTCAACCACAGGTTGTACTATTGGATATTTTAATAATCCTAATAAAGTACGGCGGCTTAAATTCATACCACCGCTGGCGGTGTAAGGTTCCAGTTTGCCGACAATACGCAAGGTTTGGCCATTGCCTTCAAAGCCGCCAAAAGGCTGCATACAAGCATTTAGTGCTTTTTCACCGCCATGACCAAAAGGCGGATGGCCTAAGTCATGCGCCAGACACAAAGCTTCCATCAGGCTGTCTTGCGCTAACAAGGCCCGAAGCGCCGGATCCTCTTGCTGGTAACTTAATTGCGCTACCAAAGCCGTGCCTATTTGAGCGGCCTCTAAAGAATGAGTCAGGCGAGTGCGGTAGAAGTCATTCTGGCCTATCCCCATGATCTGAGTTTTAGCCTGCAGCCGACGAAAGGCCGCAGAGTGCAGAATTCTGGCTCTGTCTCTTTGCCATGGGGTGCGGTGATCATTTGGTCTCTGACTGTTTTCGGCAAGACGGCGTTCAGCCCACAGATGCTGCATACAAAATCCTTCTGACACTAGCCTGAAATTCTTAAGCCCATGAAGGGTTTACTCATGACTTTATGCTACGGCAAAAGCGGAAAAGAGGCGATGCGTATTTTTAGAAAAACAGCTGGACAAAAATACAGTGCATACTGTATAAATAATCAGTATCAAACGTAGGAGGATTTATGGCTGTTATTATTAAATACATAGTTGAACGTGCTGGAGTAGAAAAAATGACATTTAGTTCAAAGCCTGAAGCAGACGCCTATGACAGGATGCTGGATATTGCTGATGAACTCTTCGTCATGCTCGGGCAAAGTGAATTACTCCCGGATGAGCGACAACGTGAAGATTTAGCCTTGTATTTAGCTCAGCAAAAGGACTTGGTGATCCAAACATTAAATCAAAAAACCAAGGGCAACAAAGCTCCGCTGGCAGAGAAAGAGCAGGCAAAAGACAAGGCAAAAGATCAGGGGGCCTCAGGCTATGAAAAAGCAGCTCCGGCACTGACTGAAGTGGCTGATACTTCAGATGAACTGGCTGCTTAATTAAGCAGCAGAAATCAGAATGGTTGTATGGCTTGTACCTTTTGTTTTTATTAAAACAGCTAATTTATAGCCTGTATGTAAAAAGGCATAACTATAAAATAGTTAGGCCTTTTCTCTTAGATTAGAACTGGAATTTTTGCATAATTAACTGCTTTTCCAGCATTTATATTGCCTTTTGTTAGGGTGGTTGAATTTTGAATATGAAAACAAGCTGAATAAATTATGACTCTTCTTATTATTTTGCATTAGAAAAACTAATGCCAAGACTGCAAATTATCTCGTTGGTCGGTTGGTTAAATTTGCAGCATAATGTGCTCGTTTTCGGATGAACACTTTCCCAGACTTAACGAGGTTGGACATGAACAGTATCAATACCACAGTAGAAAAATCAAACCTGAGCACGACAGAGCGCAGCGTATCTTCTCTGCTGCTGGTGCGTCGAATCAATCAGTTCTTAGCTCAGATTGGCCGCGCTTTAAATTTGAGCGGTGCTGTTTACACCAAATAGTAGGGTCAACAGCAGTAATAAGCCTTGCTGAGCTTGTTACCACTGAGTTTTGTTGCTGATTTCTTGTTGTGAAAACGTAACCCCCTTTAACGCGCTTAGATTGCTGCTAAGCGCGTTTTTTTTATTTGTTTTGCCGTAAAAATTGTCACCTTACCCAGGTGACTCAGCGTTTGAGTCTTTGCCTTCATTGGTTTGTCATCCGTAACTCTTAGGCTACCTTTATAATATCCCTTCGATTTATTTTTGTTTTGTAGCATCTGAAATAGTGATTTAAGGTATTGAATTTTTTCATTAAGTACCTTCCTTTTATTGCTGTAGACTCGTGCTGAAGATAAGTATTTTGAATCTTGCAGTGTAACTGTGGTCTCTGATTACAGCGCATAGTCCGATCCAGGATGCTGAAGCTACACAACCTGATAATTAAACGATAACACGCGTGGATGTGCAGGTTCCGATTGCAGAGTTATCGCCTTTTCATAGGGTTTAACCCTTATAACAGCAACAATTGGAGTTACAGATGGAAAACAATACAAAGGGCAAATGCCCTGTAATGCACGGCGCTTTAACGAAGTCAGCTGCTGGTGGCACTTCAAATCGTGACTGGTGGCCAAATCAGCTGAATTTAAGCATCTTACATCAACACTCAACGTTATCCGATCCTATGGATCAACCCTTTAACTACGCCGAAGCTTTTAAAAAACTGGATTTGGCGGCAGTAAAACAAGATCTGTATGCACTGATGACCGACTCTCAGGACTGGTGGCCGGCAGATTATGGTCATTATGGTCCGTTATTTATTCGTATGGCCTGGCACAGTGCCGGTACTTACCGTACTTCTGATGGCCGCGGCGGCGCCTCATCAGGCTCTCAACGTTTTGCTCCACTGAACAGCTGGCCTGATAACGGTAATTTAGACAAAGCCCGCCGCTTACTCTGGCCAATCAAACAAAAGTACGGCAACCAGTTGTCTTGGGCTGATTTAATGATTCTGGCCGGTAACTGCGCTCTTGAATCTATGGGATTTAAAACCTTTGGCTATGCCGGCGGGCGCGAAGATATCTGGGCTCCGGAGGAAGATATTTATTGGGGCGTGGAAACTGAATGGTTAGGTGATAAACGTTATGCAGGTGACCGGGAATTAGAGAATCCACTGGCGGCAGTGCAGATGGGTCTGATCTATGTCAACCCGGAAGGTCCTAATGGTAATCCTGATCCCGTCGCTTCGGGCCGTGATATTCGTGAAACTTTTGCCCGTATGGCAATGAATGACGAAGAAACTGTAGCCCTGGTCGCAGGTGGTCATACTTTTGGTAAGTGCCATGGTGCTGGCGATGCCGCGTTAGTTGGCCCTGAACCTGAAGCTGCGCCACTGGAAGAGATGGGACTGGGTTGGAAAAACGCTTTTGGTACTGGCAAAGGTGTACATACGACGACCAGCGGTATTGAAGGCGCCTGGACTCCAACACCAACTCAATGGGATCACAGCTATTTCGATACCTTATTTGGCTATGACTGGAAGCTGGTGAAAAGCCCCGCAGGCGCTCACCAGTGGATCCCAACAGACGAATCAGCAGCCACTGCAGTACCTGATGCACATGATCCTGGCACTCGTCATGCCCCTATGATGACTACAGCGGATTTGGCGCTGAAAATGGACCCGATTTACGAACCTATTTCACGTCGCTTCCACCAGAATCCTCAGGAGTTTGCTGAGGTCTTTGCTCGTGCCTGGTTTAAATTGACTCACCGTGATATGGGGCCTCTAGCGCGTTATTTAGGACCTGAAGTACCGGCCGAAGAGTTAATTTGGCAAGATCCTGTGCCAGCAGTAAGCCATGAACTAATTAACACTCAGGACATTGCAGCTCTAAAAACTAAGGTACTGGCGTCAGGTTTAGCTATCTCAGAACTCGTGTCTGTGGCATGGGCTTCGGCTTCCACTTTCCGTGGCTCAGATAAACGCGGTGGCGCTAACGGTGGCCGTATTCGTCTGGCGCCGCAAAAAGATTGGGCTGTGAATCAACCTGCAATGCTCAGTAAAGTATTAACTGTATTGGAGCAAATTCAGGCCGCCTTTAACCAGCAGTCAGCAAACCGTAAGGTTTCTGTCGCCGATTTGATTGTTCTCGCTGGCGCTGCGGCTGTAGAGCAAGCGGCGAAAAATGCCGGTGTCAGTATTGAGGTGCCTTTTGCGCCTGGTCGCACTGATGCGACACAAGAGCAAACTGATGTGGAGTCTTTTGCCGTGTTGGAGCCTATAGCTGATGGTTTCCGTAACTATGTTAAAGGCCGCTATTCAGTGAAAGCTGAAGAATTATTACTGGATAAGGCTCAGTTATTAACCTTAACTGCACCACAAATGACAGCTCTGATCGGTGGCCTGCGAGTACTAAATACTAATGCGGATAAATCTGCACATGGCGTATTTACCAAACAAGCAGATAGCTTAAGCACAGACTTTTTTGTCAATCTGTTAGATATGAACACAGCCTGGACTCCGGTTTCAGCCGAAGCTGAGTTGTTTGAGGGAAGAGATCGCAAAACGGGCGCAGTGAAATGGACAGCGAGCAGGGTTGATCTGGTGTTTGGTTCAAACTCTCAGCTACGCGCTTTGGCTGAAGTTTATGCCCAGCATGATAACAAGCAAAAGTTTGTCCGTGACTTTGTTTCAGCCTGGAACAAAGTGATGAACGCTGACCGCTTTGACTTAAAATAGTAGTCAAGATGGTTCCTGTTGTTTAAGAAAAGCAGCTGTTATTTCACAGCTGCTTTTTTTCTTTTTACCTTTCATAGGCGGCAGTAGCGCTATTTTTAATAGCAGTTTGTTGCCAGTAAGGAAACGCTGGGTTAGTTTAGACACAGAGCGTCTGAATAAATGGTAAAGATAACGGTTTTGGATCGTGCGGCTTAAACAGGTTAAGAAGGAGGAGTAGATGAAAACTCGTATACGCAAATGGATGGTAGTGGTAGGGCTTGGCTTTTCTCTGAGTGCTCAGGCTGGAGTTTATTCGGATGATTTATCACGTTGTCTGGTCGAGTCTTCCACAGAGAAGGATAAGGCCTTACTGGTGAAATGGATGTTTACCTCTATGGCATTGCATCCAGACGTTGCATCTATGGCCAATGTAACACAAGCGCAGCGTGATGCAGCCAATAAAGATGCGGCCGACATGTTTGCCCGCTTGATGACTGTGACCTGTCTTGAGCAAAGTAAAAAAGCTATCCAATACGAGGGGGCGGCCGCAGTGGAGCAGGGTTTTAATGCCTTTGGTCAGGTGGCAGGTAAAGAACTGTTTGCTCATCCGAATGTCGCCCAAGCCCTGGCTGCGCTGCAAAACCATATCGATACAAAAAAACTTGAGATTGCGCTGGGTCTATAAGATGAAAAGCGTCACTTCTGTTTCGGATAGCTCTCACTATACAGAGCTTATTCAGCTGCTAAAAACACGCTTTGAAAAGCACAAACACCGCCATTTCGATCTGGATTGGAGCCTGGTTCAGCTAAGGCTTGAAGCTAGTCAGGAAAAACTTGCTTCTCTTTTGCAGATGGAAGCTACCGGCGGCGAACCTGATGTAGTTGCTTTTGATGAGCACAGTGGTGCCGTGACTTTTTTTGATTGCGCGGCCGAAAGTCCAATAGGCCGTCGTAGTTTGTGTTACGACAGGGCAGCATTGGATGCCCGAAAAGAGCATAAACCGGCCAACAGCGCGCTTGATATGGCGGCTGCTATGGGCATTCAACTGCTTAATGAAGATGACTATCGGTACCTACAGCAGTTTGGCCCGTTCGATTGCAAAACCTCTAGCTGGTTAGCGACACCTCAAGATATTCGCGCTTTGGATGGCGCCATTTTTGCGGACTTTCGTTATGGCCGGGTCTTTATCTACCACAATGGTGCACAATCCTATTATGCCGCCCGGGGCTTTCGTGGTTCAGTGCGGATTTAAGCTGGGTAGGATGTAACTATGCATTGGGATTGAAAAAAACGGGCTGTGTTGTTCAGGAGACTTGCTAGGGTAAAAGTCAATTATTGTAAGGGCGGAGTTGATCCCCGCCCATCTTAGTCACAATCAAAACCTCAAGCTGATATAGCTTAAGGTCATCTCTACATCAGGTCGCAATTGGCTTCGTCAGGCCTGAACCGGATAGGCGTATTCAGTTAAGCCTAAATCAGCCAGTACTTTATCCAAATGCGCATAAGCTTCTTTTGTTGGGCCAGGATAATCGCCACCAATAGGTACATTGCCGACATAGCCTATGTCTTTAATGCCTTCAGGGGTGCAGAAAAACGCGGCCAGCACTAAACCGCGAAAACGGCTAAAGGCGGTGGCGATGCGCTTAAACTGAGCTGGGGTTTCAGCTGTATCAAAAGCTATATCGTCCATAATGGCTTTTTGCTGGGTTTTCGTCAGCTGGACAAAAATTTTGCTAAAACGCATGTTAGCTTCATCATCAATCCAGGCCAAAGCAGACAAAATGACCACTCTGTCTTGCTGTTGTCGCTCATAAGGGGCGCTGACCCATTCATCAATTACTGCAGGGACATGCACTTCGGAGGCGCTTGGCACGCTGCCTTCACGTGGCACCAGAATATCCGACAGTACAGCCACTAACGTCAGTTGAGCTTGCGTTAAGGTCAAAGGCCATGGAGATTTTGGTGGCTGAATTAAATTAGGATCCTTGCCATAACCTGTTGCTGTAATAGGGGCTAATTTCAGATCCGGCCAGTGTTCAGTACTGGCTTTGGCTAAGCCTGCACCTGCGTCAGTGCTATGAACGGGCGCACTGTCACAGCCTGTTAAGGCCGCCGGTAAAAAGGCGCTGGCCGCTAATGCCATCATCAGCTTTAACGAATCGCGTCTCGTCATGCCGGATTTATAGTCTGACTCGAGTTGAGTTACAGTAATCTTGTGTTGCTCATTGGCCATTAGATTGCTCCTTGTTTTAACTGAGCTGAAAGCCAGGATGAATTACGCATGGCCAGCGTCATAATGGTCAGGGTACAGTTTTTGTGCGGGTTAGATGCAAAGACGCCACCATCCATCACAAAGAGGTTAGGGCAGTCCCAGCTTTGACCCCATTGGTTAGTGACAGAATCTTTTGGCGAAGCGCCCATACGGGTGGTCCCAACTTCATGGATAATCTCGCCACCTTTTAAAATAGCTTGCTCTGGCGTAGGCAATTCACCGACATCAGCACCCATTTCAGCCAAAATAGCTTTTGCTGTTTTCAGACCATGCGCTATTTGCTTCAGCTCATGCTCTGACCATTTCCAATGAAAACGTGCGACCGGAATACCCCATTTGTCTTTGACTTCAGGGTCTATATCCATAAAACAATGCTCGTTAGGCACCATTTCGCCACGCAAGGCAAAACCGACGTAAGCGCCGTAGTTGTGTTTGACCTGGCGTTTTAAATCTACGCCATAGCCCTGGAAATCGCCTTGCAGGCCAGCACCTGGCTCATTAAAACGAGCGCCAATTTCAAAGTGATAGCCACGAGGGAAGTCCAGCTCTTTACGTTCCTGCGCTTTGTGACCCCACCATGGAATAAACAAATGGTTGGCGGTGTGGCCATCTTCGTTATAAATAGGACGGCCTTTTAAAGCGGGCACCATAGCACCGATATTTGCGCCAGTGGAATCCATCAGGTTTTTACCCACCTGACCACTGGAGTTAGCCAGGCCATTCGGGAAACGAGTTGATTTTGAATTTAGCAGTATTCGGGCTGATTCACAGGCACTGGCGGCCAGGATCACAGCTTTGGCTTTGAGTTGGTGCACTGTTGAGGTTTTTTTGTCCACATAACTTACGCCTGTCACTTTGCCATGTTCGTCTGTGTCGACTGACTTCACCATAGCGTCTGTGATCACCTGCAAATTCCCCGTGGCTTTGGCCATAGGAATAAGGGAAGTGGTGGTTTGGAAAGCAGCACCAATAGAACAGCCATGGCCACAAGGCGTGGCATAAAAACAAGCCGCTCTGTTATCCAAAGGTCGGGTTAATACAGCGCGGTGCATAGGTGCTACAGGGATGCCCAATTTTTTGGCGGCTGCTGCTATTAAAAGCTCAGTGATACGTGGCTTTGGCGGCGGTTGCAAAACACCATCTGACGAAGGCGGCATATCATCCAGGCCGGTGTTGGTACCACAAACACCCACTAGCGCTTCGGTCTTATCGTACCAGGGGGCAAGATCTTCATAGTCAAACGGCCAGTCTGCACCTAAACCATCACGGCTTTTGCCTTTAAAATCGTGTTCGCTGAAACGTAATGAATAACGACCCCAGTGATTGGTGCGGCCACCTAACATACGGGCACGCCACCACAGGAACTCAGAGCCGTCCGCTGCCGTATAGGGCTCATTAGGAACGCTCCAGCCACCATCTACGGTCGCGTCGTAAAAACCGAAGTCTTTATCTTTATTGCCTGCCCCCATCAAAGGTGCTTCGCCGTTGCGTTTAAACATCGGGCTTTCTGTTTTTGGATCATAGTCACGGCCGGCTTCGAGCATCAGCACTTTATGCCCGGCTTTGGTCAGCTCATAGGCTGCCATTGAACCACCAGCGCCGGACCCAACCACCAGCACTTCAAAATCAAAATCTTTCATTAATTCAGCTCTTTTATTTTGATATTTTTGAACCAGACTCTATCGCCATGGTCCTGTAAACCTATATGACCTTCGCTTGCTTTAGCAAAACCTGGCCAGTCGGCAAACTTACTTTTTGCTATCAAGCGGTTCCATTCATCGCTGCCTATCGTCACTTTGGCTGTTTGCACTGCGTTTTGCCAAACCGTTAAAGCCGAGTTCTCCAGGCGGATTTTAGTCGTGTTCCATTCACCTGCTTTTTTGTGCGACTGCTCAGGGGAGGCGATCATGTCGTACAACGATCCTGAGAGGTGAGTAGCCAGTTTGTTATCCGGGTGACGTTCGTTATCCAGGATCTGAATTTCCGGCGCGTGTGAGTAAATATATTTACCTTTTTCATCGGCTAAAATAAGAATGCCGCTGTTGCCCACTTCAGCTATTTTCCAGTCGAGAGTCAGCTCAAAATTCTTGTAACTTTGTTTGCTGATCAAATCGCCGCCACCACCAGCCGTTAAGGCAATGACTCCTTCTTCTACAATCCACTTGGCATTTACTGCTGGCTCTTTAAAGGTGCGCCACTGTGAGAGATCTTTGCCATTAAACAGCAATTGCCAGCCGTTTGATTTTTCCTCAGCCGTGAGTTGATTGTCTGCAGCCAGAACCGGCATGCTAATCACCGAAAGCAGAGTAAATGCAGCTAAGGATTTGTTTTTTATTGATAAGATCAAGTCGTTACCCCCGTTATCTATTCAATGCTCTGTTGGCATTATTGTAAAAACTCATCAGCGCGCCCCGAAAAAAACAGCCTACTGATGACGTGCATGAAACTAATCAAAGCCTAACAGCGACTATTAAATGTTCTCTTCTGAGCTCATCAGGCGTTCGGCTATAGTGCAGTGTAATCGATTTCATTGCTA
>NZ_JAIWOI010000258.1 GCF_020217005.1 Rheinheimera sp.
CTCTATAAAAGCAAGTAACGGAGGTAAAAAGCAAGATCTGTTTTCACTTTTTGAGTTGCAATGGCTTTGGGTTGCGCTGAAATGTGCTGAATTTAATGAAAAAACTTGTCGCAAATCTCCAAGAAAAAAAACTGGTCCAATGTCAAACTTGAGACAGTTTTTTAAGGAGTTTGTGATGCCTAAATTTGCCTATCTGATGTTGTTTTTACTCGGCTGCGTTGTTTATCCCTGTTGGGGCAGTTTGCCTGACTATCAATCAGTGCAGCTACAGCAGTTTAAAACTCTGCAGCCTTTTTCATTAGCCAAGCTTGATCAGACTAAACCCACTTATATTAAATTTTGGGCCAGTTGGTGTAAGCCATGTATGGAGCAAATGCCACATTTTGAAAAGCTGTATCAGCAGTATGGCGATAAAGTGAATTTTGTTGCGGTGAATATCAATATCAACGAAAAACGTCAGGAAATCAGCAAAGTGCAGCAGCGCTTTGGGCTGACTATGCCCATTTATCTGGATCAGCAAGGCCAGCTGGCTTTAGCTTTGGGTTTGGTCGGCACACCTTATTCGGTGTTGTTAAACACCAAAGGCGAAAAGCTGTACAGCACGCACGAATCAGACTCTGTATTGGATGGTTTTATCAGCCGGCTGGCGCAAGGCCAGCAGTTGCCTGCAGAAATTACCACACCGGATCAGGCTGTAGCAGAGCAACAAAAGCTGTTAGCCAATTATCAAAGCGGTGAGCAACTGGTGTTTTTTACTGCCACCTGGTGTGACTGGTATCTGGCAGAATCGCGGCCAGAGATGGCCAAACAATGTAAAGATGCTCAGACAGGTTTAAATCAGCTGGCGGCTTTATTGCCACAAAAAAACTGGAAAGGGGTAGTGAACCATTTATGGACAGACGATAAGGCGCTGGCTGAATTTAACAGCTTGTATCAGATGAAAGTACCCTTTCAGATCGACAGCTATGGTGTGTTGTTTCAACACTTTAATGTGCGCAGTATTCCTGTGCTGCTGAAAATAAAAGATGGTAAAAAGCTGGCTGAGATCAGTGATTTTTCAAAGCCACAGCAAGTGGCAAAGCAGCTGAAGTAAGAACGGGGCTCCGCAGAAAATGTGGCGCTGGCTGTGTTGCAGTCAGAGCCACATTTCTATGCTTATGATTTATTTAAATACTGAGTTCAGAAACTTAATCATGTCATCCAAAGTCGGGGTGGCTAAGTCTTTAAAGCAGCCATTGGTGTAGTCGTTACAGCCGCTGTCGAGAAAACCATGGCCTTTGCCTTCGTAAATTTTAAACTCCACCTGTTGCCCGGCAGCTTTTAGCAAACTGACATAATGGCTTGCAACTTCAGGCGTGGTCAGGCCATCTTCACTGCCGACCAACACAAACTGAGGCGGCAGTTTGTAACCAGCGTCCGGTAATAAATACAAAGGCGACACAGCTTTATAATACTGCTGATGGCTCTCAACGCTAATACCAGCGCCAAACAAGCCCCGTGGACTGGCGTTACCCCATTTCCAGAACGGATTTTGTGCTGTCTCAAAGCCGCTTTTTGCGCTTTGCAATAAATCAAAGGCGGTGTAACTCAGGATCACGGCCTGAACTTTGGCACCATCAGTTGCCGCCACTTGTTCGGCAGTTTTGCCTTTTGGCAGATAGCTTGGAGTGAATTTCTGGCTTTGTGGCGTAAAGCCTTTTGAATCCAAAGAGCGGCCTGCCAACATCACCATAGAGGCTAAATGACCACCAGCACTATCGCCCGTTACCGCAATTTTAGCCGGGTCGCCGCCGTAGTTTTGAATATGATCTTTGACCCAAAGCACAGCACCCAATGCATCTTCGACTATCTCGTTGACTGTGGTGCTGTTGTTATTATCGCCAAGCAGCCGGTAGTTCATATTCACCACCACCAAATCGGCGTGGCTTGCCATATACAAGGCCATATCGTTCATTATGCTTTTGTTATTCACCAGCCAACCGCCACCATGAAAAATCACCAGCACAGGTAAAGGCTTAGTCGCTTTTTCCGGGCTGTAGATATCAGTCGTCAACGAAAAACCCTTCACTTTAGCCCACTCAATATCTTTATGTAATTTCACTTCATTGACTGCCAACACCTGCTGGCTAAATAGTGAAGCGATAAAAAAGAAGACATACAAAACAGCAACTTGCCCCTTGCGCATAAAAACTCCTGATAGGTGTTTCCGGCGTTTTGCATTGCCGGTTTTTGATTGTTGAGGTCAGACATTTATAAAAACATGATTTTGTGGCTATGACCACGCCAATTCGATGCAACAGGCTTTTGTGCGAAAAAACGTTAAACAGATAAATAAATTGTGAAAGGGGTTTACTCGAATGGGTAAAGCATTTGACTTGGAAAATAGTGTAAGCAGAACATTGAGCTCACCGAAATGAGCATACTGCGAGGGGCGGGCTTGCCCCAGACCCGATCTTGATCCTGGAAAACACAAATACTACCACTCAACAAAGTGGCAGACGCATACACAGACGTTATGGTAAATCTAAGAACAACTAGTGTACCGACAGTGTCTGTTGTGTTGTTCACAACCTAACAGCTTTCAGAAAAAGTTGTTGAAATAGAGATACAACGGCCGTGACCAGGTAGATGTCAATTGAAAGATCATAAAGGCGGAACGCTGGAGCAGGTTGCTAACAGGTCTGTCATAACCCTAACGGCGCAAGACGCAATATATGGCCCTTAGGGTTCCGGCTCGATTTTTTATTCAGGAGCTACTTCCCACCATCCTTCTTTTTCGCCGGCACAGGCAAAGTAGTCTTTTGATTTACTTCTTCAGTCAACTCATTGAGTAACTCATCGGCAGGAGCTCGGGTGTCTTCTACTTTTTTGTTGGCTTTGTTTTTAGCCCATTCTTTGGCTTCTTTTTCTAAGGTGGCTTTGTCTTTCACTGTTGATACTGGTTTTTTCTGATTGGCATCAGCTCTGGCCTTCGCGTCTTCGACGTATTTTTTTGCCGCTTTTAATTCGTCTGCCGATTTGCCGGTAAATTGTTTCACTACATCATCTTCCGTCGGTACAGCTTCCTGGGTCATTTCGGTAAAACGTTGTTTAGGTGCGCTTAACAGCTCTGCTTTGCCAGCTTCTACTTTTTGTTTAATTTCTTCCACCGGGTCCATGGCTTTTTGTTTTAAGTTCTCCTCCAGCGCGTTTTGCACTGAACCACCGGATAAACCTGTTTGCATCAGCGCTTGTTGCTCTTCCGATAAGCCCAGGCCTTCACTGAGCTTACCTGCGGCTGCAGCCACGGCTTTTTGTTTTAACTTTTCAGGGCTGGTGTACTCGACCAGCTCTTTCGGCCAACTGGGGGCTATTTTGCCTGCCGCACCTTCCACCACCTGATTAAATATTTCAGTTTTTCCGCCGGACACCAACAGAATAGCCATTTGGTTATGCTCTGAGTTCCAGACAAAACCAGCTTTTTCTGCCAGATGCGGCAAAGGGGAGTGTTCGGAGACGACAAAATACAGTGGGCCTTGTTGTTGGATCGCTGTGGCTGTATTTAACAAAGTGACTGCTGTACGGTAATTGTCTTCACCCATTAAGGCCACCATTGGGTCGCGGATTAGTGGGTTTTCAAAGAGTTTAACTTCAAGTGGGTTAAAGCCCACCAAAGGGCGGAACAATTCACCTAACAGCTGAGCCTGAGACGTCATCAATAAAGCTGGTGCAATACAGCCGGTTAACAACAAACTACATAACATCACTTTGATTTTTGACCACAACTTCATCACAGACTCCGCACCCAAAAACAGCATTGATTACTGTGCGCAGGCTAGCAGAAGTCTGATCTGAAACATAGAGAGGGAACTGGCGGCTGAACAAAAATAGTTTATAGACGTGCTGCTAGTAGCGGCCGCGGCTTGTCCCGGCCCGTCAATGGGCTCCGCGGTATCATTAGACGGGCGCGGGCAAGCCCCGCCCCAACGGTTCAGGCTTACAAGCTTTGAGCGTACTGAAATAACGCCTTGAGGATATTCATTTTTTTCACGTCATCGCCGGCTTCATGTGCCAGGTTTTCCAGGGCTAAACCAAATTCTTCAAAGGTTAAATTGGGTTTGTCCAGGCCATGGGTCAGTTTGTCGCTGCGATAGCGTTGCCAGCGTTGTTGTTCCTGATCCGTCAGGCTGTGTGGGTAGTTGCGGGCCCTGTATAAGAACAGCAACTGATTTAATCTGTCTTCACTAAACAACACTGGATTTGAGGCCAGTTGGTCGGCACTCATCAAATGCAGCTGCTCCATCCGCTGTTTATCTTCGTTGGAGACAAAACCGTTGTAGAGCTGATAGTCCGGATTGGTTTCCACACTGTAGTCGGTCGGCAACTGATACAACTCCATCACCTTAGGCTGAATAGCAGCGCGATGTTGGCGCAGCCAGTCCAGGTGCTTCAGGCAAGCGGCTCTGTCTATGCCTAAATCGGCAGCACGTTGCTCCGACAAGGTTTTGGCAGGTGCCAAAACAGGGCATTTATTGATATGAATAAGCTTTAAGCCAAGCCGTTGCTGGCCTTCATCCAAATCCGCAGTTTTGGTGTACAACAGCTGCTGTAACGAGGCTAAATCCAGCTCCAGTAAGGGGGTTGGATCAGCTTGCAGATTGTAACAAATCACAGCGTTTTTATTGGTCGGATGGGGTGCTAAAGGCACTATCCAGCTGGCACAACCCTGAATGGCAGGGAAGCGGCCTGATACATGCACCAGCGGCGTTAAATTCGCCAGATCAAACAACTTACTGACTTCAGTTTTTTTGCGTAACTCCAGCAGGTATTGAAACAGCTTAGGTTGTTTTTCTTTCACCAGTTTGGCCATGGCGATAGTGGCGTACACGTCAGACAAAGCATCATGTGCGCGTTGGTGTGTTAAGCCATTGGCTTTGGTTAACTCTTCTAATTTAAAGCTTGGACTGCCATCGGCTTTTTCTGGCCAGATAATGCCTTCAGGGCGCAGCGCATAACAAGCGCGCACTATGTCGATTAAATCCCATCTGCTGTTGCCTTGTTGCCATTCGCGGCCATAAGGCTCATAGAAGTTGCGGTACAGGCTGTAACGCGTGACTTCATCGTCAAATCGTAAGCTGTTGTAACCCAATACACAGGTATTGGGCTGGCTGAACCGCTCCAGAATACGGCGGCAAAATTCGGTTTCCGGCAAGCCTTTTTGGTTGCAGATCTGTGGCGTCAGGCCTGTAATCAGTGCTGCCACCGGATGAGGCAAATAATCGTTCGCCAACTGGCAATACCACATATCGGGTTCGCCAATAGGGTTTAAATCGAGATCAGTGCGAATACCACCAAACTGGGCCGGGCGGTCTTTTTTTGGATCCGCGCCCCAGGTCTCGTAGTCATAAAAATAGAATGTAGGTGTTTGGTTCAAGTTTTCATTCCTGCGCAATTCTTGGTTGCAGGCTTTGCAGCGCCTGTATTCTCTGTGTTTTCCATTTTTTTTACTGCGTGTTCTGCTATTCTATTTGCCATCTTTTTGCAATGCATCGTGTCATTGCAGCGTCATCAAAAGCACTTATCGCGTCATCAGAGCTAAACATGATTTCGGATAAACAGTTAAAAGCCTGATTTATAACTCCGCCAGAAAAAACAACTGAGCAGGTTATTGGAAACGGCCTGGCAATTCGTGCATCTAAAACAGGTGTCATCAGCTTTTACTTTCGCTACAAACTTAATGGTTGTGATAAACGGGTCACTTTAGGCAACTATCCGTTGATCACGCTTAAAATGGCAAAAGATGAAGCTATGCGTCTGGCCTTAGTGTACCAGCAAGGCGGCTCTGTCGTCGATGTAGCGAATACCAGGTATAACAGCCAGGACCATTTACCTACAGTAAAAGAATGTGTCGACAGCTACCTGAAAACCTATAGCAACTTGCTGCGGCCCAGCAGCCTGACTATGTACCGCAGCACCCTGGAAAAACATTTGGCCCCTTACTTTGACAGGCCAGCAGAAAAAATAAGCATGAGCAAAGACTTAGGTGATTTCAATATATTGGCTTATCTATCTGATTTATTTGGTTAAATTTAAAGTGTTCGACGCTCAATATCCCGAGTTCAGGTTATTTAAGTTCGCGTTATGTGGGGTAATGCAGGTTTTGCGAATTATCTGCAAAAAATGGGAAAGGCCATCATTTGTCTTAGAGCAATTAAATTGACGCTTTATCAAACATGAGCAATACTGGTACGCAAATGCGCCATTGGCGTACATTGAGGGCGGTACAGCAATGATATTTGTAGAGACCCCCATTTTCACAAAACTCCTGAAAGAGTTGATGGACGATGACGAATACCGCGAATTCCAGCAATTTCTGGCAAATACCCCTGAAGCTGGAAAAGTGATAAAGGGGAGTGGTGGGTTGCGAAAAGTCCGCGTTCCTTTTGGCTCTCATGGTAAAAGCGGTGGTGCACGGGGGATTTACTACTATGTGCAACCAGACAGCCATATCAGGTTGCTGCTGATGTACCCGAAAAATGCGCAAGACGACCTAACAGATAAACAACTGAAGTTATTGAAAAATATTGTTGAGAGGTGGTGATATGAACGACAACCTGTTTAATGAGCTGCTGGAAAGTGTGCAGCAAATGGATGAGATTGTTCGCGGTGAACGCCAGCCTTCCCGTGAAACTTTTGTTGCTGCAGTCAAGGTGAAAGAGATTCGTCAGAAAACCAATCTGACCCAAACCGCTTTTGCTAACTTGATCAACGTGCAAATTGGTACTTTGCGAAACTGGGAACAAGGCCGTCGTGAACCGACAGGGCCAGCAAAAGCCTTGCTTCGAGCCATTGAACGTGATCCAGAACATGTGCTTGCGGCTCTGAATTAGTGGCTGTATTCTCAATTTGCCGATACGTAACATTTGTTTATCTCCAACAGGGGCCTTTAAAGCAGGTCCCTTTTATTGAGCTAAAAGCTGAAGTGCAGGGGGCGTTCTTTCCCTCAGCCAAATGGCCGCCAACTTTGCTCATAGGTAAATTGACGCCAGGACGCGGTACTCTGGGCGCTACAACAAAGCGCTGAATGGTTGCCTGTTTCTAAAAACTTCAGGTGAGAATCTTGGTTTTTCACAAAAATTTAGCATTCTGTGATTTTTTACTTGTCTCTACGCCTGGATAAAGGTAAAAAGTCGACCCATTTTTTTGCTCAACGCGACAGGAAAAATCATGAAAGAACGTATTGGTTTTATTCACCAGCCAGGCAGTGCTGTCAGTGTCGAATTACCAGACTGGGTAGCCGCTTTTGTCGACTGGCAAAAAACTTATAGTTCAGATGATGAGAAAATGGCGTTAGCTATTGAATTATCAAGACAAAACGTTGAGCGCGGTACAGGTGGCCCTTTTGGTACTGCTATTTTTGACCGCGCTTCCGGCCAGTTGTTAGGGGTAGGAGTTAACAGGGTAGTGCCGCTGGGCAATTCCACCTTACATGGTGAAACTGTGGCTATTATGATGGCAGAAAAAGCGCTGGGTACTTTTACGCTGGCGACAGATGGCGGACGTGAACTCTTTACCTCCTGCGAGCCATGTGCCATGTGTATGGGCGCTGTGCTGTGGAGCGGAGTTAACCGTATGGTTTGTGCCGGAGCTGCTGAAGATGCGCGTGCTATTGGTTTTGATGAAGGCCCGGTATTTGAACAGTCTTATCAATATTTAGAGCAAGCGGGTATGGAAGTAGTACGCCAGTTTAAACGCTCTGATGCCAAAGCTGTGCTGGATTATTATAAAACCTCTGGCGGCCGGATTTATAACGGCAGGGACTAAAGGACTTTGTATGCTGTTCGTGGTGATGCTGGGTGGAAAACACCCCAAAGCTAAGATTGAAGTGCATGACGTCGTTTTTGTGAACGGCGACTGTATTGAAGACTGCTATGGGCAGTTACGCGAGCAGTGGTTTGGTTCTATGGCTGGCATGCATATTGACTCCTGGATGCAGGTTGATGGTGTCGAAGGTTATCAGGTGCGTTTTTCTGAGCAGGCACCGGCCGCAGGCGAACTGCGCTTATTTTTTATCAATTTGGGGGGCTATACCCCTGGTGCTTTTGGCGAAGACCATCATTACCTGCTGGTGACGGCTAAAGACAAAACTGAAGCTAAACAAAAAGGGAAAACTTATTTGCCAGAAAGCTGGGATAAACCTCACACAGATGCAGTGTTGGATCTGGATGACTGCATTGCTATTGATCAGGTTGGCGGTCGTTATGTTCGGCTGATCCCGGGGCATCACAAAGAAAAACTACTCCAGTCAGATTACATTATCCTCGGCTGAAAATAAAAATGGGGTCAGACCTGGTTGGGTTTTCTTTAGGGTTGCCACATACTTTTCAAAACGTTCCTGCTCGCTTTTTTCAAGTTGATTTTGCCGCAACACCCTAGCTGCACTTCTGGCGTAGTTGACAGCTTCACCCGTCACGCCAGCACTTTTACTCATGGCTTGCAGCAAGTTCAGAGCTATGACTGGATTGGTTGGCATATAGTCGAAGGTTTCGCAAAACAGCGATACAGCCCGGCCGAATTGGCCCAATCTGTATGCATCTGTGGCTTCGGTATTAATTTGTTTAATTTGTTGTTTTAGGCTTTCGTGTTTATTTTGTTCCAGCTGCAGCATGATGCATTGAGTTTCGGTTAAGAAGTCGTCGTCATACAGCATGGTTTTTAAGCGGTCTATACAAATCTGACTGGAATATAAATCACCCAATTCAAAATAAGCTTTGGCGGCGTCCATACAACTATCGATCGTCAGATCATCAAGGCTTAAATCCTGAATTTGTTGCATCAACTCACGGCCTTCTTTGATTGAACCACGGCAACTACTCATGCGACTGCGCAAAATGACAGTTTCTCGTTTCAGGGCGTCGACATTAAATCTTTTATGCAAGGCATCAAGCAATTTACCGGCATTTTGCAGTATTACGGCTTTATCCAAAACCGAGGCCGTTTTTGCCTGATCGACCAAAGCTCTGGCATGGTTCAGATAGTTGTCAGCTGTATCATCAATAGAGTGCCGGGCGCCCTGAACAATTTTACCCGCAATCCGGGTTGCAGCCTCAGTGTGGCCCAGTATCACACATAAGTTGCTCAAGGTTTTTTGACGACTAATATTTTTGGGTGATAAAACCGCAGCTTTACTTAAAGTCTCGAATGCTAATTGATAGCGACCATGACGCACATACAAACGTGAAAGCCAATCGAGGGCTTCGACTTTAGTGTCACCAAACTGGGTTAGATCAACAAGCTCAAGTTCAGTGTCTTCCCAGCGTTCCAGATAAAAGCAGCTTAATGCATGGCCTAAACGTGCCCAGCTGTAGGGTTTTTGTTGCAGCACTTTTTGATAAAAGAGTTCGGCTTTGTCGTACTGCCCCAGCTTCAGCAGTAATTCACCTTTGAGCCGCATCGCCTGAAGCGCATAATCGGGCTTAGTTCGGATCACCAGATCACATTCGCGGGTTGCTTCAGCATAATCTTGTTCGAATAAGCGAAAAAATACCTTACGCAATTCGATACGGTGCCGTACAGCCCTGCATATACGTTCTTCCAGGGCAGGGGCTGTAAAAGGTTTAAGCAAATAATCGTCAGGTTGCAGCTCGATCACGCCGTGCACTATCTGGCTTTGGCTTTCAGCGCTGATGACGATAAAACAGCAGAGGGGAGCAAGGAGTTGTTGTTTCTTCAGCGCTTCGAACAACTGATAGCCGTCTTTGCAGTCGCCGAGATTAAAGTCACACAAGATAAAATCGAAGGGCATGTCTATACACTTTTGCATAGCTTCGCCCGCGTCTTTGGCCACATGAATGGCCTCAAACCCCATTTGCTGTAACATTCCTTTTACGGTGGCCCGGACGGGCGCACAGTCATCAATGACCAAGACTTTTTTACAACGAAAAAATGACTGGTCCATAACGGATTAACTCTTTTCTTGCGTTTAACTGCTTACTTATAGCGATGAAATTACATTTTGTCC
>NZ_JAIWOI010000349.1 GCF_020217005.1 Rheinheimera sp.
TGACTCCATTCCGAACTCAGAAGTGAAACGCAGCCGCGACGATGGTAGTGTGGCAGATGCCATGCGAGAGTAGTTCACCGCCAGGCTCCCAAATACAGAACCCCGCTCACTGAGCGGGGTTTTTTATTTGCGTTGCACAGGCGGTCGCTAGGGTGAAACAGGAAAAACGGGACGCAAACAGTTTTGCGTCACGCCTGTTTCACGCCACGAGCTCTGCGAGCGGCCGGACAAGACGGTCCGCTGTCGCCTGACCCAAACCCCAGGGATGGGTGAGCACAAAAACGTCCGGAACGTTTTTGAACGGCGAAGCCGGCCCGAAGGGTGGAGGGCAGGACGCCCGCAATAAAGTAGTTCACCGCCAGGCGGACAAGACGGCCCCTGTCTCCTCACCGCCCCCCAATTCAGAGCCAATCTGGCTCAACTCATTCCCAACGCCGCAAATCCCCCTCCCCAAAACCACCCAAATGCACTAAAAAAACTCACCCAAACGCACCAATCTGATACATCTAAATCATTGATTAAATTCATTTAGTTATCAAAATAAATTCAGTGGTAAAACCAGCTGCTTTATGTTTTTATAGTGTTGTATCCATTTGGGGGCAGCTATGTCGTACATTAAAAATCTATCCATCAAACAAAAATTATTAATAGCGGTAGGTGGTTCAGTAGCTGTACTTTTAGTACTTTCTGCGCTGTTTACTGTAAATCATTTGAGTCAACTGACCCGCCAGCAAGTGCAGGCTGAAGTAAACTCTTTAGTCACTACTGAATCGGTGAACATAGGTAAATTTTTCGCTCAGTATGCTCAGGTGGCCCGGACTTTTCTGGAAGCTCCACAGTTTCAGGCCTGGTTTCAGGCTTATCCGGCCCGTAATGCAGAACTGAACTCAGTGCCTGGATATCAAGACATCAACAGCAGTTTTATTAAGATCAGTGAACGGGATCCCAATATACTTTCAGCATTTTTTGCACTGGATCGCACTGCTGAATACTTCAGAGAAAATTCAAGAACAGGTGTGGACAAAGAAGGTCCTGATGCAGGAGATCTCAGCAAAGGCTATTTTGCCACCCAGCGTCCCTGGTACAAGCTAAGCCTTGAACATAATAAGTTTTTTGTGGGCTCGCCTTCTGCCGATTTCACTACGGGTATTGTATCCGCAGTGGTCGAAGGGCCAGTGTATTTGCCTGACGGTACTTTATTAGGTGTTGGAGGTCTGGATCTACATTTGGATAAGCTGGGTGAACAGGTTGAACGCATCCGTTATCAGGGGGAAGGCTTGCCATTTTTGCTTGATAGCGTGGGGCAGGTCGTGCATTTCTCTAAAGCGGCAGGAGTTGATATCAAAGCCAATGATCCGCTGGCCCTGTTAGATAAAAATATTGCCGATACAACAGGTTTCTCGGCGCTGGAACAAGCCGCCAAAGAGCAAAAATCTGGTTTTACTAAAGTCAGCTTGTCAGGCAAAAGTTATTATGTGTCTTATCGGCCTGTCAGTCTCGAGTTTCCGAAGATGAACTGGCTGGTAGGTTTGTTGATACCAGCAGAAATGATTGAAGCTCCAGTACAGCAGGCTACAGCCTGGGCCTTGTTTGCAACCTTGTTAATGCTTGCCGTGATTACAGTTGTAGTGATAATTACCACACAACGCATTATCCGGCCTTTATCTGATTTAACAATGGCGATGAAAGATATCGCCAGCGGCGAAGGCGATTTGACCCGAACTCTGGCCATTCAAAGCTCAGATGAAGTCGGGATTCTGGCTGCTCATTTTAATACCTTTATCAGTAAGTTAAGACATTCCTTGCAACGTACTTCAGAGCAGTCTGCTTTGGTGCATCAATCCAGTCAAAAACTAAATAAGGTCGCAGCTCAGACTGACGCTGAAATTCAGAGTAACAAGCTGCAAATAGACGCCGTTTCTGCTGCTGTTACACAAATGTCGGCTACAGTGCAGGAAATCAGCCATAACGCGCAGCAAACCAGTTCTGCTGCATCACAAGCCCAGCAACGAGGCATAGAGGGGGCTGTATTATCACTGGCGGCAGTGAAGGATATGAGCTTGTTGGCTGATACTATGACCGAAGCCGTTGATGTAGTGATTGGATTGGCGAAGGAATCTGAAAACATAGGTGCAGTTGTTGATGTGATTAAAGCCATAGCGGATCAAACCAATTTACTCGCACTGAATGCAGCTATCGAGGCTGCGAGGGCTGGTGAGCAAGGTCGTGGTTTTGCCGTGGTTGCTGATGAAGTTCGCTCACTGGCGGGCAGAACTAGTGAAAGCACCGGACATATCCGTACTATGGTTGAAAAGCTGCAGGCTATAGCCAAGGACGCTGAGACGAAGATGCAACAAGGGCGCGAGCAAACACAGTTAAGCTCTGAGCGGGCAACATCGATGCAAAGCGCACTAGACGCTATAGGGCAGGCTATTGAAGTAGTACAACAACAAAGTGCAGCTATTGCAGTTGCAACACAGCAACAAGGTGTAGTGGCAGAGGATATTAATTTGAATATCCTCCATATCACGCAGTTAATGGACAGTACGGCGTCTCACACCACTGAGCTGAATACGGAGTCAAATGTGCTGAATCAGGCAGCCCAGCAACTGAAAACCATTACGGGCCAGTTTAAGCTGAATTAACACTCCGAGCTAAAACTAAAAAGGCCACTGCGCTGGGTAGCAGTGGCCTTTTTCTTATTGAAACGAATGACTTATTGCTTTAAAAACTCCGCAGAAAGTTTTAACTCGTCATTTAAATTCACGCCAACACCACGGCTGATGATGTTCTGGGCAATCTCTTTAGCTTCGGCTAAAGAATGCATCTGGGCTGTACCACATTGATAAATATTCAGCTCAGGAATTTCAGATTGGTTTTGCACTGTCAGTACGTCCGCCATAGCGGCTTTCCAGGCTGCTGCTACACGCTGTTCGTCCGGTGTACCAATCAGGCTCATATAAAAACCTGTACGACAGCCCATTGGGGAAATATCGATGATTTCTACGCCGTCACCATTTAAATGGTCACGCATAAAACCAGCAAATAAATGCTCTAGTGTATGAATGCCTTTTTCTGACAGTATTTCTTCGTTAGGCACGCAAAAACGTAAATCAAATACAGTGATGTCATCACCTTTGGGTGTATTCATTTTTTTAGCCACACGTACAGCAGGTGCTTTCATAATGGTGTGGTCTACGGTAAAGCTGTCTAATAAAGGCATAATCGTTCTCTCAGTGTGCAAGCAATTGAGCAGGATTATACGCCGCAAATGCTTTTTGGGTTAAATGCTTTTCTGTTCTAACGCCTTAGTTTAAGAGCTATTCACCCTTCAAACGCGGCTTTTGCTTATTTATCGCACAAACGGTAAATTTTTTTAAAAAAATAACCTTGAATCGAATAGGGATAAACCCCATTAACTGGTCAACACAATTTTAATTGTACAGATTAATAAGCGGAGAGTAGTTATGGGTAGAATCATTGGTATTGACTTAGGTACAACAAACAGCTGTGTGGCTATTTTAGATGGCGACCAGCCACGCGTTCTTGAAAACGCTGAAGGTACCAGAACCACTCCTTCCATCATCGCTTATGCCGAAGACGGCGAAGTATTAGTGGGCCAGCCAGCCAAACGTCAGGCTGTGACTAACCCAAAAAATACTTTGTTCGCAATTAAGCGTTTGATTGGTCGTCGTTTTGAAGATGCTGAAGTTCAGCGTGACATCAAAATCATGCCTTACCAAATCGTTAAGGCTGATAATGGTGACGCCTGGGTTGAAGTTAAAGGTAAAAAATTAGCTGCACCGCAGATTTCTGCTGAAGTGCTGAAAAAAATGAAGAAAACTGCTGAAGATTACCTGGGCGAGCCAGTAACTGAAGCGGTAATCACAGTTCCGGCTTACTTCAACGATGCGCAGCGTCAGGCGACAAAAGATGCCGGTCGTATTGCTGGTTTAGAAGTAAAACGTATCATCAACGAACCAACAGCAGCAGCTCTGGCTTATGGTATGGATAAGAAAAAAGGCGACACCAAAGTTGCAGTGTATGACTTAGGTGGCGGTACTTTCGATATCTCTATCATTGAAATTGACGATGTTGATGGCGAACAGACCTTCGAAGTATTAGCAACCAACGGTGACACGCACTTAGGTGGTGAAGACTTTGACTCTCGTGTGATCAACTACCTCGTCGACGAGTTCAAAAAAGAGCAGGGCATTGACCTGCGTAACGATCCACTGGCGATGCAGCGCTTAAAAGAAGCGGGCGAAAAAGCTAAGATCGAACTTTCTTCTGCTTCTCAGACTGAAGTAAACCTGCCGTACATTACCGCAGATGCGACTGGTCCTAAGCACTTAAACATCAAAGTAACCCGCGCTAAGCTGGAGTCTTTGGTAGATGACTTAATTCAGCGCACTATTGAGCCGCTGAAGCAGGCATTAAAAGATGCTGACCTGTCTGTAAGTGAAATCAACGACATCATCCTGGTCGGTGGTCAGACTCGTATGCCGAAAGTTCAGGAAGCGGTAACAGCCTTCTTTGGTAAAGAGCCACGTAAAGACGTGAACCCGGATGAAGCTGTCGCTGTAGGTGCTGCGATCCAAGGGGCTGTATTGTCAGGTGATGTGACTGATGTTCTGTTGTTAGACGTAACTCCACTGTCTTTAGGTATCGAGACTATGGGTAGCGTGATGACTGCCTTGATTGAGAAGAACACTACTATCCCAACCAAGAAGTCACAAACTTTCTCTACAGCGGATGACAACCAGTCAGCTGTAACTATCCACGTGCTGCAGGGGGAGCGTAAACAAGCTTCTGCCAACAAGTCGCTGGGTCAGTTCAATTTAGAAGGTATTCGTCCGGCTCGCCGTGGCGAACCTCAAATCGAAGTCACCTTCGATTTAGATGCCGACGGTATTCTGCATGTGTCTGCGAAAGACAAAGACACAGGTAAAGAACAGAAGATCACGATCAAAGCTTCTTCAGGCTTAACAGATGAAGAAGTAGAACGTATGGTTCGTGACGCTGAACTGAATGCTGAAGAAGACAAGAAGTTTGAAGAATTAGTTCAGACCCGTAACCAGGCTGATGCTTTAGTGCATGCAACCCGCAAGCAAATTGAAGAAGTAGGCACGGCGTTAGCGACTAACGACAAACAAGAGATTGAAGCTGCTGTTGCTGCACTGGAAAGTGCGATTAAGGGCAATGACAAGGCTGATATTGAAGCTAAGACTCAAGCTTTACTGCAGGCTTCGCAAAAGCTGGCTGAAGTCGCTCAGGCGAATCAGCAACAACCAGGTGCTGAGCCACAAGCTCGCAATGCAGCCGGTGATGACGTAGTGGACGCTGAGTTTGAAGAAGTAAAAGACAACAAGTAATCATTGTGTCTGTGGGGGCGCATCTTTAAGATGCACCCCATACCAGAGTTAATTTGAGCGACCGCCTTGTGCGGTCGCTCCTCTATCAAGATGAGTTGTTATGTCGAAGCGTGATTATTACGAAGTGCTTGGCGTCCAGAAAGGCGCTGACGATAAAGAAATCAAAAAGGCCTATAAACGGCTCGCCATGAAGTATCACCCGGATCGGACTCAGGGCGATAAAGCTATGGAAGAGAAGTTTAAAGAAGTGCAAGAAGCCTATGAGATCCTGTCGGATGACCAGAAGCGCGCTGCGTATGATAACTATGGTCACGCTGGTGTGGATCCGAACCGTGGTGCTGGTGGATTTGGCGGCGGTGGTGACTTTAACGACATCTTCGGCGACGTGTTTGGCGACATCTTTGGTGGTGGTCGTCGTGGCGGTCAATCCCGGGCCCAGCGTGGCTCAGACTTACGCTACAACCTGGAGTTAAACCTCGAGGACGCTGTACGTGGTAAGTCAGTTGAAATTAAAGTGCCAACCTGGGTGTCTTGTGATGTCTGTGATGGTTCAGGTGCGAAAAAAGGCACGCAAGCCAAGTCTTGCCCAACCTGTCATGGCGCTGGCCAGGTGACTATGCGTCAGGGCTTTTTTGCTGTACAGCAAACCTGTCCTACCTGTAGTGGCCGTGGCAAAATTATCCCGGATCCCTGTACTAAATGTCATGGTGATGGCCGCGTAGAAAAAACTAAAACACTGTCGGTGAAAATTCCTGCGGGTGTGGATACAGGTGATCGTATTCGTTTAGCGGGCGAAGGTGAAGCGGGGCAGTTTGGTGCGCCAGCCGGTGACTTGTATGTGCAGGTGCATGTCAAAGATCACCCTATCTTCGTGCGTGATGGCAACAACTTGTATTGTGATGTGCCTATCAGTTTCAGTACAGCCGCTTTAGGTGGTGAAATTGATGTGCCGACCTTAGATGGACGCGTCAAGCTGAAGATCCCATCCGAAACCCAAACCGACAAAATGTTCCGTTTACGTGGTAAAGGGGTGCAGTCGGTGCGTGGTGGTGGTGTCGGGGATTTAGTCTGTAAAGTGGTAGTGGAAACCCCGATCAACTTAAGCGATAAGCAAAAAGACTTATTGCGCCAGCTGGATGAAAGCTGGGCTGGTGACAGTGAAGCCAAACACAGACCTAAATCCAAAGGTTTCTTTGATGGTGTGAAGAAATTTTTTGACGACTTAACAGGTTAAGTCCTTAACGAAGAAAACCACCTGCGGGTGGTTTTCTTTTTTCAGATGCCGCACAATAACTGAACTTATTGCCGCTTTTTTAGTTCTATTAGCCGCAGTTTGAAGTACGAAAAGAAGGATTATTTGATGCGTACTAAGTTAATACTCCCATTGTTACTTACTACTTTGTTAGTCGCCAGTTGCGCCCAGTCTCCTACTGGCCGTCGCCAACTGATGTTATTTGATGATAAAAAACTCAGTGCTATGGGTATTCAGACTTTTGAAGGCATGAAGGCTGAAACTCCGATCAGTAAAAATAAAAAAGTGAATCAGTATGTGCAGTGTGTGGCCAATAACCTGCTAAAGCATACCGATGCAAAGTGGCAACAAACCCCATGGGAAATCGTTGTGTTTGAAAGTGATCAGGTCAATGCTTTTGCGTTACCGGGTGGCAAAATGGGTGTGTACACTGGCTTGTTATTAGTGGCGGACAATCAGTCGCAACTTGCAGCTGTGATAGGTCATGAAATAGCGCACGTGATAGCGGGGCATAGCAACGAACGCTTATCCAGCGACCAGTTTATTCAGACTGCTTTAACAGTGGCTGATAGTGCGTTAACAGTTGCGGGTACTCCATACCAGCAACAAATGAGAACGGCTTTTGGTTTAGGTGCTCAAGTGGGCATAGCTCTGCCATTTAGCAGAGCGCATGAAACTGAGGCCGACATTATGGGTCTGGAACTGATGGCTAAATCGGGGTTTGTCCCCACTGAATCTGTCAAGCTATGGCAAAATATGGCAGCTAAGGGCAGTGGGTCAACGCCTCAGTTGTTATCCAGCCACCCAGTGCCGGACAATAGAATTAAAGAGTTAAATAAGCATATGGCAGTTGCAGAAGGCTATTATCAGCAGCGCCGCAGTCAGGGTGCTTTGCCGAACTGTAATAAAGCTTAAAATTTAAATAACAGGTCCAGCTTAATGCTGGCCTGGTTGTTACATTTTGCTGTCCGGCAACATGCTTGTCCAGGCCATCGGCGCTGCGCTTCGATGTTAAAAATCTTTTCAGTCGATTTTTTCAAGGAGAATGCGGGCTACAGCGAACACCGCGAGAATTAAACAATAGTAGCTGTTGGTGACCACATCCCATGGTGACAGGCCAAAGCTCGCTCCTAATAACAAAGCCTGAGCGCCATAAGGCACTAAGCCTTGTGCAATACAGGCAAACACATCCAATAAGCTAGCACTGCGTTTAGGCGTGATTTGGTGGTGTTGAGCTATGTCTTTGCTGACGTCACCAGTCACCACTATGGCTACTGTATTATTGGCGATACAAAGGTTGCTGACAAAAGCCAGAGCAGCAATCGCCAGTTGCTGGGCTTTATTACCTGCCAGTTTCAGTTTTAAAGCCAAAGCTGTGACATGACTGGATAAATATTGCAAACCGCCTTGTTGTTTTACGAACTCGCCCAAGGCGCCTACCAACATCGACAGCAGGAATATCTCCTGCATTGAACCAAAACCTTTGTATATATCTTTACCCAGGTTAGCCAGTTGATAGTCGGCCAATATTGCTCCTTGCAAGGCTGCCAGGACTATGCCCAACAGCAGAACTGCGAATACGTTCATCCCTGCCACCGCCAGAATTAGAATAGCGGCATAAGGTAAAACGCCAGTCCAGCTAAAGTCTTTGACTGTCACTTCGGTTTGGCTTTGTGCTAGAACAGCAAAAAGCGCTAATGTAACTAATGCTGCTGGCAGAGCAATTTTTAAATTTTCCCTGAATTTGTCTTTCATTTCCGCACCCTGTGTGCGGGTAGAGGCTATGGTAGTATCTGAGATTATCGACAGGTTATCGCCAAAAATTGCGCCGCTTAACAGCACCCCTGCTACTAAAGCGGGCTCTAACTGCGCTTGAGTGCTTAAACCTACGGCTATTGGCGCTAAAGCGCCGATAGTGCCCATAGAGGTGCCCATAGCTGTCGCTACTATGGCCGATATCACAAATAATCCTGGCAATAAAAATTGTGCCGGGACCAAAGATAAACCTGCATTAACTACAGAATCGACGCCGCCAGTGGCCTGAGCTACTGTAGCAAAAGCGCCCGCCAACAGGTAAATGATGCACATCGTAATAATGTTGCTATTACCAGCCCCTCTTACCAAAACCTCAATAGATTCGGTAAGCGATGCCTTATAAAGTAAAATCGCCAATACCAGTGCAGGTATAATAGCTACAGGCCCAGGCAACTGATAAAAGGCATAGTCAACTCCTTGCGACTGCAGATAAAGCCCCGTGCCTAAGAATAAGGCAACAAATAGCAGCAAGGGCAGCAAGGATAAACGTGCTTGCTGTTTTTGCGATAATGTCATGAGTTTTCCTCTAAACCTGAAAGGTTTTAAAATTTTCCGGAATATAGAGACGTCCAGAAGTCCTGTCAAATACTAAAGCTGACTAAGCTATAGCCAACCAAATAAAAATGATTGCTTCAGATCACAAGTTTCATAATAAACGGTGAGTCTCAATTGCTTAAAATCAGCCTAACTGAATTCAGGCATTTTGCCTATGACAGAAGAAAAAACCTAAACCGCTTGAACTTCATTGGTTTTAGGCCCATATAACCCACTAACTTTCTGTTTTCCATACCGGAGCTACTATGTTTAATTTTTCTTACCAAAACCCAACCCGTATTGTGTTTGGCGATGGTCAAATTAGCCAATTGGGTCAGTTGATCCCCGCTGGCAGTAAAGTGTTGTTGGCTTATGGCGCAGGTTCGATTAAACAGAATGGCGTCTATCAACAAGTGACAGATGCGCTAAAAGGTCATAGTTATACAGAGTTCTCTGGTATTGAACCTAATCCTAGTTACGAAACCCTAAGCAAAGCTGTTGCTTTAGTTAAGGCGGAAAAAATTGATTTTATTTTGGCAGTCGGCGGCGGATCTGTGGTGGATGGCTGTAAATACATAGCAGCGGCCGCATTAATGGAGCAGGACGGCTGGGCAATTTTAGAAAATAAAGTGCGCATCAAAGCGGCATTGCCTCTGGGCTGTGTCCTGACCTTACCTGCGACTGGCACAGAAAGTAACGCCAACGCAGTCATCACCCGACAGAGCACTCAGCAAAAACTGGCATTTTCACACCCTGCCGTCTATCCGCAGTTTGCCATTTTGGATCCAAAAGTTACCTACAGTTTGCCAGCTAAACAAATTTCCAACGGTGTAGTGGACGCTTTTGTCCATGTGATGGAACAATATCTGACATACCCGGTCAACGCTGCGGTACAGGACAGATTTGCTGAGTCTATATTACAAGTGCTGATTGAAGAGGGACCAAAGGCCTTACGTGATCCGGAAAACTATGATGTCAGGGCCAATGTGATGTGGGCAGCAACTATGGCACTGAACGGTTTGAT
>NZ_JAIWOI010000350.1 GCF_020217005.1 Rheinheimera sp.
TGGTGTTGGAGTGCCGCAGGACTGGGCGACTCACGGCTTAGGTCATCAGCTAACTGCTTTATATGGCTTAGATCATGCTCAAACTTTGGCCATAGTGCTGCCGGCCTTAATGCAGCAACAACGTGCAACCAAGCGTGAAAAGTTATTACAGTACGCCAGTAGAGTCTGGGGTTTACAGCAGCAGGACCCTGAGCGTCAGATTGATGAAGCCATAAGTCATACCAGAGCCTTTTTTGAGCAAATGGGTGTACCAACCCGTCTCACCGCTTATGGTTTACCAGCCTCTTCAGTGGATGAGCTGATGGCCAAAGTGATGAGTCAGGGCATGGACAAGCTGGGTGAGCACGGCGATATCGACTACAGTGTTAGCCGGGCTATATTTACCGCAGCGGTTTAAAAGAGCAGGGCAGTTTGGGGTTGCATATCCATCCAGACTGCCGTTTAATAGCGCCCGAATCAAAACAGCCACGCAGGAAGAACAGATGAGTACAGTAGGTATTTTAGGTGCCAATGGCCGTATGGGCAGAGCTTTGGTCAGTGTAGCGAAAGAGCACCAATTGCCTATTACTGCCGCTACTGTGCGAGCTGGTTCCGATTTAACCGGCATGGATGCAGGTGAGCTGGCTGGGTGTGGCAGACTGGATCTGCCTTTTATTGAAACTTCCGCTGCTGCTTTGACTTCTGCTGATATCTGGATTGATTTCACTATGCCAGAAGCTATGCTTGTGCATTTGGATTTGGCGGTGCAGGCAAAAAAGGCAATGGTGATCGGTGTGACAGGGTTAACTGATCAGCAATATGCCGCAGTACAACAGGCGGCCAAACATATTCCCATCGTCTGGGCACCTAATATGAGTGTAGGTGTGAACTTATTACTGCATCTGGTACAAACCGCTGCCAAGGTGATGGGCCAGACGGCTGATATTGAAATTATTGAAGCACACCACAGATTCAAAAAAGATTCTCCATCAGGTACAGCCATGGCTATAGGTCATCAAATTGCCAAAGCCTTGGATCGCAACCTTGCAGAAGTTGCAGTGTATGGCCGGGAAGGCATCACAGGTGAGCGTGATCACAAGACTATTGGCTTTGCCACCGTCAGAGGTGGTGACATTATAGGTGATCACACCGCACTCTTTGCTGATTTGGGGGAACGGTTGGAAATTACCCACAAAGCATCCAGCCGCAGTACTTTTGCACAAGGCGCATGGCGCGCCGCGCTTTGGTTGCAAAATAAACAGCCAGGACTTTATTCTATGCAACAAGTGCTGGGTTTAGCCGACTTAGCTTAACTTTTTGAGCAATATGTTATAAAAATGCGATCAAAGGGTCATTTTTATAAAATATCAAAAAAGAGTTAGACCAAATAGCTCAAATCGCCTAGAATAGTCAGGTTTGCCCAAGCAAACATGGATTCAAAAATTCTGGGTCAAAACGGGTGGTGAACTATGATGTTTTTCCCCCGTTTTCTGCTGTTTGGAGGTTATTTTGACTAAGTCCGCCCTGCTCGTACTGGAAGACGGCACCGTATTTCGCGGTACAGCCATTGGCGCTGAAGGTATTTCTGTTGGAGAGGTGGTTTTTAATACCTCGATGACCGGGTATCAGGAAATCCTTACGGATCCTTCCTATGCTGAACAAATCGTCACTCTGACATATCCTCATATTGGAAATACCGGCACAAACGATGAGGATGAGGAATCCGATAAAATCTGGGCTAAAGGCCTTGTTATCCGTGACCTTCCTTTATTAGCCAGTAATTTCCGTAACCAAGCCTCCCTTAGTCAATATCTCAGTTCCCGTAATATTCTAGGCATAGCCGACATCGATACCCGTAAGCTCACCCGTATTCTGCGCGAAAAAGGTGCACAAAACGGCTGTTTGATGGCCGGTGATGACTTAGATGAAAACAAAGCCTTAGAACTGGCCCGTGCTTTCCCTGGTTTATCTGGTATGGATTTAGCCAAAGAAGTTTCGGTAAAAGAGTCCTACCAATGGACTGAAGGCAGCTGGTCTTTAGGTCAGGGTTTTGCGAAACCAGATAATTCAGCCTTTCATGTGGTTGCCTACGATTTTGGTGTGAAACGTAATATTTTGCGTATGTTGGCCGACCGTGGTTGTCGTTTAACTGTAGTTCCGGCTCAAACTCCTGCTGAACAGGTGTTAGCGCTAAACCCTGATGGTATTTTCTTATCCAATGGCCCTGGTGATCCGGCGCCTTGTGATTACGCTATTAAAGCTATTGAGACTTTCCTGACTACTGATATCCCTGTTTTTGGTATCTGTTTAGGTCACCAGCTACTGGCGTTGGCTAGTGGTGCCAAGACCATCAAAATGACAGTGGGTCACCATGGTGGTAACCATCCGGTGAAAAATCTGGATACTAACAAAGTGCTTATTACAGCGCAGAACCATGGTTTTGCTGTAGAAGAGGCCACCTTACCTGCCAATTTACGCGCTACTCACAAATCATTGTTTGACGGTACTTTGCAGGGCATTCACCGCACTGACAAACCAGCGTTCAGCTTCCAGGGCCACCCTGAAGCCAGCCCTGGTCCACACGAAGCCAGTGAATTGTTTGACCACTTTATCGAATTGATGCAACAGCGTCAGGCTTAATTGAGATAAGAGAGACAGAGAATAGCTATGCCAAAACGTACCGATCTTAAAAGTATTCTTATCCTCGGCGCCGGTCCTATTGTGATTGGTCAGGCCTGTGAGTTCGATTATTCAGGGGCTCAAGCCTGTAAAGCATTAAAAGAAGAGGGTTACCGTGTCATTCTGGTGAACTCTAACCCTGCCACTATTATGACTGACCCGGAAATGGCCGATGCGACTTACATCGAGCCAATCCACTGGCAAGTGGTGGAAAAAATCATCGAAAAAGAACGTCCTTGTGCGGTGTTACCGACCATGGGTGGTCAAACCGCATTAAACTGTGCGCTGGATTTAGAGCGTCATGGTGTGCTGGCAAAATACAATGTTGAAATGATTGGCGCGACCGCTGATGCCATCGATAAAGCAGAGGACCGCAGCCGTTTTGACAAAGCCATGCGTTCCATTGGCCTGGCTTGCCCACGCGCAGGTCTGGCTCATTCGATGGAAGAAGCCTACGAAGTGCTGGAAAAAATTGGTTTTCCATGCATCATTCGTCCGTCATTCACTATGGGTGGTTCTGGTGGCGGTATTGCTTACAACCGCGAAGAATTTGAAGAAATCTGTACCCGTGGTCTGGATCTGTCGCCAACCAAAGAGCTGCTGATTGATGAGTCTCTGATCGGTTGGAAAGAATACGAGATGGAAGTGGTGCGTGACAAAAACGACAACTGCATCATCGTCTGTTCTATCGAAAACTTCGACCCAATGGGTGTGCATACAGGTGACTCAATCACTGTTGCCCCGGCTCAGACCTTAACGGATAAAGAATACCAAATCATGCGTAACGCCTCTTTGGCGGTGTTGCGTGAAATTGGTGTGGAAACCGGCGGTTCAAACGTGCAGTTTGGTATTAACCCAGAAGACGGCCGTATGGTCATCATCGAGATGAACCCTCGCGTATCACGTTCTTCAGCCTTAGCTTCTAAAGCTACGGGTTTCCCTATTGCTAAAGTAGCTGCCAAACTGGCTTGTGGTTACACACTGGATGAACTGGCCAACGATATCACTGGCGGTAAAACTCCTGCGTCGTTTGAACCAAGCATCGACTATGTAGTGACTAAAGTACCACGTTTTAACTTCGAAAAATTTGCTGGTGCCAATGACCGCTTAACCACTCAGATGAAGTCTGTAGGTGAAGTGATGGCGATTGGCCGTAACCAACAAGAATCGCTGCAAAAAGCTTTACGTGGTCTGGAAATTGGTGTTTGTGGTTTAGACCCAATCATTGATATTCAGGCTCAGGAAGCCAAAGAGAAAATCATTCGTGAACTGCGTGAACCTGGCTCACACCGTATTTGGTATATAGCCGATGCGTTCCGCATGGGCATGAGCATGGATGAAATCTATGCGTTGACCAAAATTGATCACTGGTTCCTGATCCAGATTGAAGATCTGCTGAAAGAAGAAGCTGCAGTGCAGGCAGCTGGTTTCGCCGGTTTAGATGAAAAGCGCTTAAAAGTATTAAAACGCAAAGGTTTTGCGGATAAACGTCTGGCCGACTTGTTAGGTGTGGCAGAAGGCGAAGTACGTAAAAAACGTCACAGTTTCGGTTTACACCCAGTGTACAAGCGGGTGGATACCTGTGCTGCTGAGTTTTCATCAAACACAGCTTATATGTACAGCACCTACGACGAAGAATGTGAAGCAGCACCAAGCAACCGTGACAAGATCATGATTATAGGTGGTGGTCCAAACCGTATAGGTCAGGGGATCGAGTTTGACTATTGCTGTGTACACGCTGCACTAGCCTTACGTGAAGACGGTTACGAAACCATTATGGTCAACTGTAACCCAGAAACTGTATCTACAGACTATGACACTTCCGATCGTCTGTACTTTGAATCTATTACGCTGGAAGACGTGCTGGAGATTGTCCGTAAAGAACAGCCAAAAGGCGTTATTGTTCAGTACGGCGGCCAGACCCCATTAAAATTAGCCCGTGCATTAGAAGCGAACGGAGTGCCAATTATTGGTACTTCACCCGATGCCATTGACCGCGCTGAAGACCGTGAACGTTTCCAGCAGGCGGTAGAACGTTTAGGTTTAAAACAGCCACAAAACGCTACAGTCACCAGTCTGGAAGAAGCTATTGCTAAAGCACCGGCCATTGGTTACCCAATGGTAGTACGTCCATCTTATGTATTAGGTGGCCGCGCCATGGAAATTGTCTATGACGATCAGGACCTGCGCCGTTACATGACGGAAGCGGTCAGCGTATCGAACGATTCACCGGTACTGTTGGACCGTTTCCTCGATGACGCTATCGAAGTGGATATCGACGCTATCTGTGATGGCAAAGAGGTCATTATTGGCGGCATTATGGAACACATTGAGCAAGCCGGTGTGCACTCTGGCGACTCGGCCTGTACTTTGCCTCCACACAGCTTATCTGCCGATGTGCAGGACAGAATGCGTGAGCAGGTGAAAAAGCTGGCGCTGGAACTGGGTGTAGTAGGTTTAATGAACACACAGTTTGCGGTCAAAGATAACGAAATTTATCTGATTGAAGTGAATCCTCGAGCGGCCCGTACCGTACCTTTTGTTTCTAAAGCTACAGGTATGGCCGTGGCTAAAGTAGGTGCCCGTTGTATGGCTGGCCAATCTTTAGCATCACAAGGTATTACCAAAGAGATTATTCCACCTTATTTCTCAGTGAAAGAAGTGGTGATCCCTTTTAACAAATTCCCGGGTGTAGATCCTATTCTCGGACCTGAAATGCGCTCAACAGGTGAAGTGATGGGTGTAGGTGATACTTTTGCTGAAGCTTTTGCCAAAGCAGAGTTAGGCGCTGGTACAGTGATCCCAACAGGTGGCCGCGCTTTACTTTCAGTGCGTGACAGCGATAAAGTGCGCGTTGTTGAATTAGCCAGAACTATGGTCGAGCTGGGTTTTGAACTCGACGCCACAGGTGGTACTGCCAAAGCTCTCGAAGCCGCAGGCATTGCATGCCGCACTGTAAGTAAAGTATTTGAAGGCCGTCCGCATATTCTGGACCGCATCAAAAACGGTGAATACAGTTATATCGTCAACACCACAGAAGGCCGTCAAGCCATTGAAGACTCTAAAGTGTTACGTCGTGGCGCGCTGCAACATAAAGCCAACTATACCACAACTTTAAATGCGGCTTTTGCAACCTGTAAGGCGAATGCGGCTAATGCCTTTGCCACTGTTGCATCAGTGCAGGAATTACATAAGAGAGTAAACGGATGAGTCAAATCCCTATGACTGTTGAAGGCGCTCAACGCTTGCGCGATGAGCTGCATGAGCTGAAGACAGTGAGGCGCCCGGCTATTATTCAAGCTATAGCTGAGGCGCGTGAGCATGGTGATTTAAAAGAGAATGCGGAGTATCACGCAGCCCGTGAACAGCAGGGTTTTTGTGAAGGCCGCATTCAGGATATCGAAGCTAAATTATCCAATGCACAGATCATCGATATCACTAAACTGCCAAATAACGGCAAAGTAATTTTTGGTGCCACTGTGACTATCCTGAACCTGGATACGGACGAAGAAGTGACCTACCGCATAGTGGGTGACGATGAAGCTGATATTAAGAATTTCAGGATTTCGGTGAATTCGCCTATAGCCCGTGGTTTAATTGGCAAAGAAGAAGAAGATGTGGTGACTATCAATACTCCGGCCGGAATGGTGGAGTTTGAAATCACTCAAGTGCAGTATTTATAACCTGCTCTGGTGAAGAAGGCGGCCTTGGCCGCCTTCTTTATCTCCGGGATACAGTGAAATGCAAAGAGGTCAAACAAAAGCTTATCAACTCCAACTGCTCGACCAGGTGCTTTGGGTGCGGGTCTTTGGTGTATCTACTGTATTGGGTACTGAAGAGTACATCAGAGATTTCCGTGCTATGGTTGCACCAATACTGAATCAGCCTTGGGCGGTAGTTTTGGACATCAGGCAGTGGCAGGCCAGTCCAGCCCAATCACTTGAATTGCTAAAACAGAACTCAATCTGGGCATTTGCGCAGAATCTACATCATGTAGAGTTGCTATTGCCTGTGGATGAAATGCTCACCTGGCAGTATTTAAAAGCGACCGAAGTGGAAAAGCCCACTTATCTGACAAAACATATTGCAGAAGATGAAGAATCGGCCCGCTTATTTTTGCAGGCCGCTGGTTACTTAAAAGGCGCAGATTAGCCTTTTGGAATATGTAACTTTTTCTCTTTCGCAGCGCGGTAGATCACCAGAATATGGCCAATGACCTGCACTTTTTGTGCTTTAGCTTCGCGCACTATTGCGTCCATGATCGCGACTTTTTCTTCACGATCTATGCTTGGGACTTTTACTTTGATCAGTTCGTGATGCTCTAAAGCCAAATCAATTTCGGCCATTACGCCTTCGGTTAATCCATTGCCACCCAGCAAAATAGTAGGCTTTAACTCATGTGCTTTGGCTTTTAAAAACTGTTTTTGTTTATTACTAAGGTTCATATGTGTAGATTTTCCGTGTTGGAAAGCTTGAAATTACACTATTGTACCGCCATCTTGCTATGAAGACTATTTAAGAGTACTCAGATGACAAAGAAAAAACGCTCCGCCAGCTCGTCTCGCTGGTTACAGGAGCATGTAAGCGACCCTTTTGTGCAAAAAGCGCAGAAATTAGGTTTAAGATCCCGTGCTGCTTTTAAGCTGGATGAAATTCAGGACAAAGATAAACTGATCAAAACTGGCATGACAGTCGTAGATCTTGGGTCCGCACCCGGTAGTTGGTCTGCGCGGGCTGCTGAATTGGTAGGTCAGTCAGGCTGTGTGGTGGCTTGTGATATTTTGCCGATGGATCCATTAGCCGGCGTGGCTTTTTTGCAGGGTGATTTTCGTGAGGAAGCTGTATTAAATGCATTGTTAGAACGCATAGGTGGCCGCAATGTAGATGTGGTGCTGTCTGATATGGCACCGAATATGAGTGGCAACAGCACTGTGGATCAGTCCAGAAGTATGTATCTGGTTGAGCTGGCACTGGAAATGTGTAACAACGTGTTGAAGAAAAACGGTAGTTTTGTGGTCAAAGTATTCCATGGTGAAGGCTTCGAAGCCTTTGTACAGAAGGTTCGTAGTGTATTCATCACAGTACGGATCCGTAAACCGGACTCGTCCCGGGCACGATCCAGTGAGACATATATCGTAGCGACAGGCTTTAAAGTCTAGTAAAGTAGCGGTAGTTTCATTGTAATCTAATAGTTTTTCGTAACTGAGAGGTTCTCACCTTGAGTGACATGGCAAAAAATCTCATCGTATGGCTGGTTATCGCCGTTGTATTGATGTCGGTATTTAATAGTTTTGGTCCTGCTGATAAAGCAGATAAGCAAATGAGTTATACCCAGTTTCTGAAAGAAGCTAATCAGGGCCAGATCCGTGAGGTGAAGGAACAGAATGGCGTCATCACTGGGATAAAACGATCAGGCGACCGTTTTGAAACTGTGATCCCAACTGGCTACGATCCTAAGCTGATTGATGACATGTACAAAAATGACATCACTTTTTCTGGAACTGCACCAGAAAGCCCAAGCATGCTGGGACAGATTTTCATTTCCTGGTTCCCAATGCTGTTGCTTATAGGGGTCTGGATTTTCTTTATGCGCCAGATGCAGGGCGGCGGTGGCAAAGGCGCTATGTCTTTTGGTAAGAGCCGCGCTCGTTTAATGGGTGAAGATCAAATAAAAACTACTTTTGCTGATGTCGCAGGTTGTGATGAAGCGAAAGAAGAAGTCAGTGAGCTGGTTGATTATTTAAAGGACCCGTCACGTTTCCAGAAGTTGGGCGGTAAAATACCAAAAGGTATTTTAATGGTAGGCCCACCGGGTACAGGTAAGACGCTACTAGCTAAGGCTATCGCCGGCGAAGCTAAAGTGCCATTTTTCGCTATCTCAGGTTCTGATTTCGTTGAAATGTTTGTTGGTGTTGGTGCTAGCCGCGTACGTGACATGTTTGAACAGGCCAAAAAAGCTGCTCCATGCATTATCTTTATCGATGAAATTGACGCTGTTGGCCGTCAACGGGGGGCAGGTTTAGGCGGTGGTCATGATGAGCGTGAACAAACCTTAAACCAGATGCTGGTGGAAATGGATGGTTTTGACGGTAACGAAGGCATCATCATTATCGCCGCCACCAACAGACCAGACGTATTAGATGCTGCGTTATTAAGACCGGGCCGTTTTGACCGTCAGGTGGTAGTAGGTTTACCGGATGTGCGTGGTCGCGAGCAAATCCTGAAAGTTCATATGCGCAAAGTTCCGTTAGGCGACGATGTCAAAGCCAGCGTGATTGCACGTGGCACTCCAGGCTTCTCTGGTGCGGATTTAGCTAACCTGGTAAACGAAGCCGCTTTATTCGCTGCACGTGGTAATAGTCGTGTAGTAGGTATGGAAGAGTTTGAAAAAGCCAAAGACAAAATCATGATGGGTGCAGAACGTCGTTCTATGGTGATGTCTGAAGCTGAGAAAGAAATGACGGCTTATCATGAAGCAGGGCACGCTATTGTAGGTTGTTTAGTGCCTGAGCATGACCCCGTGCATAAGGTCACTATCATTCCACGTGGCCGTGCATTAGGCGTGACTTTCTTCTTGCCAGAAGCTGACGCGATCAGTATCAGTCGTCGTAAACTGGAAAGTAAGATTTCAGTGGCCTACGGCGGTCGTTTGGCTGAAGAGCTGATTTACGGTGGAGATGCGGTATCAACAGGAGCATCACAGGACATCAAATATGCTACCTCCATCGCTCGTAATATGGTGACTCAGTGGGGGTTCTCAGATAAGTTAGGTCCACTGCTCTATGCCGAAGAAGAAGGTGAAGTATTCCTGGGTCGTAGCATGGGTAAAGCCAAGAATATGTCTGATGAAACCGCGAGTATTATCGACAGCGAAATTAAGGCTATCATCGATCGTAACTACAACAGAGCAAAAACCATGATTGAAGAAAACATGGATATTTTGCATGCGATGAAAGATGCATTGATGTTGTATGAGACTATCGATTCCAGGCAAATTGAAGATTTGATGAACAGACGCACTGTGCGTCAGCCAGAGAACTGGGAACCTAAAGACAAAAACAAAGGCTCAAACAATGACGACACTAAAGCGGCTGAGGCTGTGAGTCCGTCAGAGCCGTCCGCAGATAACCCTCTGTAACTCATCGGTTCTGACCACAAAAACCCCGGGAATTCCCGGGGTTTGCATTATCTGGGGTGTACCGGAAACCCAGGCGCAAATTTTCAGTGTCTTAGGAGTCTTTATATGTTGTTGCAATTACCCCGTCAGCGGCAATTGGATTTGTCCCGTCCAAAAGTGATGGGTATTTTAAATATCACACCAGATTCATTCTCTGATGGTGGA
>NZ_JAIWOI010000351.1 GCF_020217005.1 Rheinheimera sp.
CGCTTTGTCGGCAAAAATGCCGCTTTGGCTGAAGCCAGGGCTATGCTTGCCGCAGGCGCTGTTATTTTAGATATAGGTGGCGAATCAACCCGACCAGGAGCTGAAGAAGTCCCCCTGCAGCAAGAACTTGACAGAGTCTTGCCTGTCATTGAAAGCATTCGCTCAGAGCTGGATTGTGTGATTTCTATTGATAGCTGTAAACCACAAGTGATGAAAGAAGCTGTTGCAGCGGGAGCTGATATCATCAACGACATCAAAGCATTATCTGAGCCCGGTGCAGTTGAGTTTGCAGCTGTTGCCGGTGTGCCCGTATGCCTGATGCATATGCAAGGGCTGCCCAGAACTATGCAGCATTCGCCTTCGTATCAGGATGTAGTCAGAGAAGTGTCTGATTTTTTGCTGCAACGAGCGAAAGTCTGTATAGCGGCTGGTATACCTCAAAGTCAGATTTTGCTCGACCCAGGTTTTGGTTTTGGCAAAAGTCTGCAGCATAACTATCAGTTGTTAAGTCAGCTTTCAGACTTAGTCGCGTTTAATTACCCTGTGTTGGCAGGAATGTCGCGAAAATCAATGATTGGCCAGTTATTAAATGTTCCGGCAGAGGAACGTTTGGCAGGTAGTTTAGCCTGTGCCACAATAGCTGTCATAAAAGGTGCCCGCATTATCCGGGCGCATGATGTTAAAGAAACTGTGCAGGCAGTGGCTGTTGCTTCAGCCACCTTATTTGGAGTAGAGCATGGCTAGGAAGTATTTTGGAACTGATGGTGTGCGTGGCAAAGTAGGTGAGTTTCCAATCACGCCAGAATTTGCCATGAAGTTAGGTTGGGCCGCTGGTCGGGTGTTATCGCAGCGTGGTACCAAAAAAGTATTGATAGGCAAAGACACTCGTATCTCAGGTTATTTGTTAGAAACGGCTTTAGAAGCCGGCTTAGTAGCAGCTGGAGTAGATGTGCGTTTATTAGGGCCTATGCCAACACCAGCTGTGTCTTACCTGACCCGTACTTTCCGTGCTGAGGCCGGTATTGTGATCAGTGCCTCCCATAACCCTTATTACGACAATGGTATCAAATTCTTCTCTGCTGACGGTACCAAGTTGCCAGATGAAGTCGAGCTTGCCATCGAAGAAGCCATGGAGCAGCCAATGGTTTGTGAATCGTCAGAGCGTTTAGGCAAAGCTATGCGTATAGACGACGCAGCCGGCCGTTATATCGAATTTTGTAAAAGCCATATGCCAAATCATTTATCTTTGAGTGGCTTAAAAGTTGTACTGGACTGTGCGCATGGCGCGACCTATCACATAGCTCCTAATGTATTCCGGGAGTTAGGTGCAGATGTTCAGGCGATAGGCATTAGTCCAAATGGCTTGAATATTAACGACCACTGCGGCGCTACCCATACCGATCTGTTGCAAAAAACTGTGATAGAAACCGGAGCGGATCTGGGGATTGCTTACGACGGCGATGGTGACAGGGTAATGATGGTCGACCATACGGGCCGTGTCATTGATGGTGATGAAATTGTTTACATCATTGCCCGCAACGCACAAAAGCTAAATAAACTGCAGGGTGGAGTCGTGGGGACTCTGATGAGCAATATGGGCTTAGAGCTCGCGTTGGCAGAATTAGGTATTCCTTTCGCCCGTTCTAACGTTGGTGATCGTTATGTGGTTGAGATGTTAGCTCAGAAAAACTGGCGTATTGGTGGTGAAAACTCAGGCCATGTATTGAATCTGGACCATGCAGGCACCGGTGACGGTATTATCGCCTCTATTCAGGTGTTAACCGCTATGCTGGAAGCGCAATTGTCTTTGGCTGAGCTTGCTCAGGGCATGACCAAGATGCCGCAAGTACTGGTGAACGTCAAATTTGAAAAAGGTACTGCACCTTTAGAAAACTTACACGTCAAGAAAGTGATACAGCAAGTTGAGCAGGATTTAAACGGTCAGGGTCGTGTGTTGATCAGAAAATCTGGTACTGAACCATTAATCCGTGTAATGGTAGAAGGAAGGATACAAGACGAAGTACAACAATATGCGCAAAAAATAGCCGATGCGGTTAAGCTCGCCAGCTAAAATTTGCTAATTTAGTCGTCAAGTCTTGTTTGAACGGGTGAGGTTAGTTACTATCCCGCCCGTTTTAATTCAGAGGCGATAACATGAGACAACCTAAGCCGTTAGTAGTTGCTAACTGGAAAATGAATGGCGATTTAGATCTGGTTCAGCAGATGTCGGATGCCTTGTCCCTGTTAACTCAGCCATTACCAGATATTTTGATCTGTCCACCGGTAATTTTTCTACCTCACTTTCCAAAACATCTGAATTATAAGCTAGGCGCTCAGAATATGAGCGAACAGTTGGCAGGGGCCTTTACCGGTGAAATCTCTGCGGATATGCTACGTGCTGCTGGTGCATCTCATGTCATCATTGGTCATTCTGAACGTCGCGCTTTGTACGGCGAGTCAGATGCAGTCATCAGCCAGAAAATAAAAGTTGCTGTTGAAGCAGGTTTAACACCAATCTTGTGTGTGGGTGAAACTCAACAGCAGCGTGAAGAAGAAAAAACTTTGCAGGTTCTTGCACGGCAATTGGATGCGGTGTATGCTGCGCAGCCTCATTTACTGGCGCATTCAGTGGTAAGTTACGAGCCGATTTGGGCTATAGGCACAGGTCAGACTGCAACTCCACAACAGGCTCAGCAAGTGCATCAATTTATCCGCAGCCATTTGGCCCAGTATGATGCAGTGGCTGTAGAAGCGTTAAGAATTATATATGGTGGCAGTGTTACTGCTGCTAATTGTGAAGCCCTGTTTGCAGAGGCGGACATAGATGGCGCCCTTATTGGTGGCGCCAGTTTGAAAGTGGCAGATTTTTCTGCGATTTGCGCAATAGCAAAGGATTCATAATGTACGAATTGTTTATTGTATTGTATCTGTTAGTCGCACTGGCTTTGATCGTTCTGGTACTGATCCAGCACGGAAAAGGCGCAGACATGGGTGCCTCTTTTGGTGCTGGCGGTTCGGCCACTATTTTTGGCTCTTCAGGTTCAGGTAATTTTTTAACCCGTACGACTACTGTACTGGCTACTTTGTTTTTCGCTTTAAGTCTGTTGCTGGGGAATCTGAGCACAGACCGCGTAAAAGCTGTAGACGATTGGCAGGACTTGTCTGTGCCAGTTGAGACAAAAGCAGCCGATGCAGCGGAAGAGAAAAAGCCAGCGTCAGATATTCCGGTAGGAAACTGATTGCACCTCTGATTTTTAAGCCGAGATGGTGAAATTGGTATACACGCTACCTTGAGGTGGTAGTGCCTTCGGGCGTGCGGGTTCAAGTCCCGCTCTCGGCACCAATATACAAAGCACAGCAAGCAAGGCTTGCGATAGTCAGACCAGGACTATATAATGTGCGTCGCTTACGGACGCGGGATGGAGCAGCCTGGTAGCTCGTCGGGCTCATAACCCGAAGGTCGTCGGTTCAAATCCGGCTCCCGCAACCAAATTCGCCAAGGTTCGAAGGAAATAAAGAGTAAAAAAATTAGCCCTCGGGCTCCTCTTTATAACTCCGGGCGAAGGTAGTCGGTTCAAATCCGGCTCCCGCAACCAACTTCCTTTAGATGATAAAGAGTGTTACAACTTTATATGTGGTAAAGGCAGTTAAATGTAAGTCGCTTCGTGGAGAAGCAAATGTGTGGCCCGGGTTCGACAGCTTGCTGTTAAACCTACAGAATTCAGGACTTTGATTGGCGATATCAGAGTCCAGTCAGCTTTAAAGTCGCCCCGAAATTTCGGGGCGTTTTTATATCTGGCTACAAGGTTTTACTACTATTCTGGGCTATATGCCCTTTTTTTATTTCTGGAGGTCTCTTTGACTAAACAAGAACAGCAGTTAACTGAGCTGTTGACGCCAACAGTAGAAGCCGCAGGCTTTGAGCTGGTCGGCATAGAGTTCGTTCGTGCTGGACGTCACTCTATTCTGCGGGTTTATATTGACCATCAGGATGGCATTACTGTGGATCACTGCGCCACTGTAAGCCGGGAAGTGAGTGCGTTACTTGATGTTGAAGACCCTATCCCGAATGAATATTTCCTTGAAGTGTCCTCCCCTGGTTTAGACCGCCCACTTTTTACTCCTGCTCATTTCGCCAAAGTTGTTGGCCAGATCATTGAAGTAAAATTGGCTATTCCGCAGGATGGACGCCGCAAATTTAAAGGCCTGCTGACACAAATCGAAGACGATATGTTAGTAGTGGAAGTGGATGGCAAACTCTATCGTTTGCTGATGGATAACGTAGATAAAGCGAACGTAGTGCCAGTGTTCTGATACACGGGTCAAAGCGAGGCAAAATAATATGGCTAAAGAAATTTTATTAGTAGTTGACGCGGTATCGAACGAAAAGTCAGTACCGCGCGAGAAAATTTTCCAGGCGTTAGAGTACGCGTTAGCGGCTGCCACTAAAAAGAAAAACGAAGGCGACATCGAAGTTCGGGTAGCAATCGATCGTAAAACCGGTGCCTATGAAACATTCCGTCGCTGGTTGGTGATCCCGGATGATCAGGTACAAGAACATCCGTATCGTGAAATCACGCTGTCTGCCGCTCAATACGAAGAGCCACACTTAAAAGTGGGTGATTATGTTGAAGAGCAAATTGACTCTATTACTTTTGACCGCATTACTACCCAAATGGCGAAACAGGTCATAGTACAAAAAGTACGTGAAGCTGAACGTTCACAAGTGGTGGAAGCTTATGTCGATCAGGTGGGTGAATTAGTTACTGGCGTGGTGAAAAAAGTAAACCGTGACAGCATCATCGTCGACTTAGGTAACAACGCTGAAGCTATGTTGGCTAAAGAAGAAATGTTGCCACGTGAGACCTTCCGTCCGGGTGACCGTATCCGTACTTTGTTATTTGAAGTAAAACCAGAAGCTCGTGGCGCACAGCTTTTCTTAAGCCGTACCCGTCCTGAAATGCTGATCGAATTATTCCGCATCGAAGTGCCTGAAATTGGCGAAGAGATGATTGAAATTCGTGGTGCAGCACGCGATCCGGGTTCACGCGCTAAAATTGCGGTGAAAACTAATGACCGTCGTATCGACCCTGTAGGCGCTTGTGTTGGTATGCGTGGTTCTCGTGTTCAGGCGGTTTCCAGCGAATTAACAGGTGAGCGTGTTGATATAGTTCTGTTTGATGACAATCCGGCTCAGTTTGTTATTAACGCTATGTCGCCTGCAGAAGTGGCTTCGATCATTGTTGATGAAGACAAACACTCTATGGACATTGCTGTAGAAGACAGCAATCTGGCTATGGCTATTGGCCGTGCCGGACAAAACGTACGTTTGGCCAGCCAGTTAACAGGTTGGGAACTGAACGTCATGACAGTGTCAGCGATGAAAGCCAAACACCAGGAAGAAAATGCCAAAGTGCTGGACCTGTTTATGACGGCGCTGGAAGTGGATGAAGATTTCGCTGGTGTACTGGTTGACGAAGGTTTCTCTACCTTGGAAGAGATAGCATACGTACCTGTTAGCGAATTATTGTCTATTGATGGTTTAGACGAAGATACAGTAGAAGAGTTACGTAAACGTGCTAAAGCCGTATTAACCACACGTGCTCTGGCCAGCGAAGAATCACTGGAAGGCTCAGCGCCTAGTGAAGCATTAGTTAATCTGCCAGGTGTTGGTACCCACACAGCTTATGTGTTGGCCAGCAAAGGCATCATCACACTTGATGATCTGGCAGAGCTAGGGGTAGATGATTTGATTGAAATCGAAAAAATGACTGAAGAAAAAGCGGCAGAGCTGATTATGGCTGCCCGTAATATTGTTTGGTTCAGTGAAGACAAATAAGTGGGTCAACGGAGGTAAAAACTGACATGGCAGATGTAACCATAGAAAAACTGGCCAGTGACGTCAATACGACTGTTGATCGTATAATCCAACAGTTTGCGGATGCAGGCATAACAAAACAAGCTGGCCAAATGGTCAATGAAGAAGAGAAAAAGACTCTTCTGGACCACTTAAGCCGTGCCCATGGCGGTCAGTCCGCTGAACCGTCTAAACTGACGCTGGTACGTAAAGAAAAAACTACTCTGAGTGTGGCTGGTGGCGCTGGTCGTAACCGCGAGATTCAGGTGGAAGTGCGTAAGCAAAAGACTTTTGTAAAACGCCCTTCAGGTGAAGAAGCTGCAAAGCTGGCCGAAGAAGAGCGCATTGCTGCAGAACAAGCGGCAGAAGCGGCAAAACGTGAACAAGAACGTTTAGCTGCGGAACAAAAGGCGAAAGAAGAAGCGAATCGTAAAGCCAAAGAAGAAGCGGATCGTAAAGCTGCTGAACAGAAAAAACGTGACGAAGCAAAACACGCTCAGTTGATGAAAGATGATCCGGAAGAAGCGGCTCGTCGTGCGGCGAAAGAAGAAGCGAAGCGTGAAGCTGAGCGCATCAAAGCACAACAGGAAGCTGAACTGTTGCGTAAGATGGAAGCTGAAGCCAAGCAACAAGCTGAAGCTGCACGCCGTTTAGCAGAAGAAAATGCGGAACGTTGGGCTAAAGAAGAAACCAAGCCTGCGGAAGAAGCCGACTATCACTTAACCAGCAATGTGTATGCAAAAGCTGCAGAAGATGAAGTTGATGCCCGTGAGGAACGTGGTGGCCGTCGTACAACGAAAAAGGCTCCAGCTGGTAAAGCCAAGAAAAAAGATGATGTGGATGATAAAGACGCCTTTAACCGCGCTAATCGTCACAAGAAAAAGAAAACGCCAGTTAGCATGCAGCATGGTTTTAACAAACCAGCTCAGCCAGTAGAACGTGAAGTGAAGATTGGTGAAACCATCACAGTCGCTGAATTGGCGTCTAAGATGGCGGTGAAAGCTTCTGAAGTGATCAAGGTCATGATGAAGATGGGCGCTATGGCGACCATCAACCAGGTTATTGACCAGGAAACTGCAGCTATCGTTTGTGAAGAGATGGGCCACAAGTTCACTCTGACTAAAGAAAACGAGCTGGAAGAAGCGGTGATGTCAGACCGTGAAGGTCAGGGCGAGTTAGAGCCTCGTGCTCCTGTTGTTACCGTTATGGGTCACGTTGACCACGGTAAAACTTCGACACTGGATTACATCCGTAAAGCAAAAGTAGCAGCTGGCGAAGCCGGTGGTATTACTCAGCACATCGGTGCATACCATGTAGAAACTGAACGCGGTATGGTGACCTTCCTGGATACACCAGGTCACGCGGCATTTACTTCAATGCGTGCCCGTGGTGCCAAGGCAACAGACATAGTCGTCCTTGTTGTGGCTGCAGACGATGGCGTGATGCCACAAACCAAAGAAGCGATTCAGCACGCGAAAGCGGCTGGCGTACCATTGGTTGTTGCGGTGAACAAAATGGACAAACCGGATGCAGATCCGGATCGCGTTCGTAACGAATTGTCTCAGTACGGCGTTATTTCTGAAGAGTGGGGCGGTGATACTCAATTCGTGCCTATCTCTGCAAAAACAGGCATGGGTATAGATGACCTGCTGGAAGCTATACTGAACCAGGCTGAACTGCTGGAATTAAAAGCAGTGAAGAAAGGCCTGGCCCGTGGTGTTGTTATTGAGTCACGTCTGGATAAAGGTCGTGGTCCCGTTGCATCCATCCTAGTTCAGGAAGGTACCCTGCAACAAGGTGAAATCGTACTGTGTGGTTTTGAATACGGCCGTGTTCGTGCGATGCGCGATGAAAACGGTAAAGAAATCAAAGTGGCAGGCCCATCTATTCCGGTAGAGATATTAGGTCTTTCCGGTGTGCCACAAGCTGGTGATGAAGTGACAGTAGTAAAAGACGAGCGTAAAGCCCGTGAAGTTGCTTTGTACCGTCAGGGTAAATTCCGTGACGTCAAACTGGCTCGTCAGCAAAAATCTAAGCTGGAAAACATGTTTGCCAACATGTCTGAAGGCGATGTGGCTGAACTGAACATAGTTCTGAAAGCGGACGTACAGGGTTCTGTGGAAGCGATCAGCGAGTCACTGAGCCGTCTGTCGACTGATGAAGTGAAAATCAAAATCATCGGTAGTGGTGTGGGTGGTATTACTGAAACCGACGCGACGCTTGCAGCTGCATCATCGGCTATCATCATTGGCTTTAACGTGCGTGCCGAAGGTACAGCCCGTAAGATCATTGAAGAAGAGAACCTGGACTTACGTTACTACAGCATCATTTATGAACTGTTAGACGAAGTTCGTGCCGCCATGACAGGTATGTTAGCACCTGAGTTTAAACAACAGATCATTGGTCTGGCTCAGGTTCGTGCAGTGTTCCGTTCGCCGAAGTTTGGCGCTATCGCTGGCTGTATGGTGACCGAAGGTGTGATTAAACGTAATGCACCAATTCGTGTACTGCGTGACAACGTGGTTATTTTCGAAGGTGAACTGGAGTCCTTGCGCCGCGTTAAAGACGACGTATCCGAAGTACGCAACGGCTTCGAGTGTGGTATCGGCGTGAAGAACTACAACGACGTGCGTGAAGGCGACCAGATTGAAGTGTTTGAAGTTGTTCAGGTTGAACGTACTTTATAAGCACTTTAAGTTGGCAAATTTAAAGTTGAAGAGATCGGCAGGGGCTTAGGCCCCTGTTTCTTTCTGCTCACATGTGTTGGAAAGAATTATGGCTAAAGAATTTACCCGGGTAGACCGTCTGTCGCAGCAAATGCAGCAGGAAATCGCAGTGATTTTACAACGTGAAATCAAAGACCCACGTTTGCACAACATGATCACCGTGTCTGACGTAGACGTATCGCGTGACTTATCACACGCCAAAATTTATGTGACTTTTTTAGGCTTAGAAGCTGAAAAGGTAAAAGCCAATCTGGATATTTTAAACGACGCCTGTGGTTATATCCGCAGTCTAATCGCTAAACGCATTCAGGCTCGTATAGTACCTACGATACGTTTTTACTTTGACCAGTCGTTGGATCAGGGCATTCGCATGGCCAACCTGGTCGAACAGGTACGCCGCGAAGATGACAAACGCCGTATTGAGGCGGGTCAGGAACCTGACCGTAAGCCTAAAGCGGCGCAGGACGAGGAAGAGTAATGGCGCGTCGTGCAGTCCACGGCATTTTGTTACTGGATAAGCCGTTAGAAATTTCCAGCAATGGTATTTTGCAGCGGGTGCGTTGGTTGTATCAGGCGGAAAAGGCTGGTCACACCGGAGCTTTAGATCCGCTGGCCAGTGGCTTATTGCCTATATGCTTTGGTGAAGCCACCAAGTTTTGCCAGTTCCTGTTAGATACAGACAAAACTTATTTGGTAACAGCTCATTTTGGTTTACGCACCGACACCAGCGATGCAGCCGGTGAAGTTATTAGTCGCAGGCCTGTGAATTTTGACCAAGCCATGCTCGAACAGAAAATGCAGCAGTTCTGTGGTCCTGTCATGCAGGTGCCGACTATGTTTTCCGCATTGAAGTATCAGGGACAGCCGCTGTATAAATATGCCCGCCAAGGGATTGAAGTACCGCGAGAGGCTCGTCCTATCACCATCTTCCGGTTTGAGTTGCAGCAGTTTGATGGCGAATATGGCCGTTTTCTGGTGCATTGCAGCAAAGGCACTTACATCCGCACCTTAATAGACGATTTAGGTGAGGCTTTAGGCTCTGGTGCTTATGTCAGCGCCTTGCGCCGTATCCATGTTGGTCCCTTTGATGCCGCTCAAATGCTGACGCAGGAAGAGTTGGTGCCTTTTAATGACAAGCAGGACTGGGCAGGCTTAGATGCTTTATTGTTGCCTATGGATCTGGCTTTGACTGGCTTACCACAACTACAACTGAATGAAGCACAACAAAAGCGCTTAGTGCACGGGCAGACTGTGCTGTTAACTGAATCTGAACTTGCTGATTTAGGCGCTGAAGCGGCTGATGCAATTAAACTTTATAGCCCTTCACAGCAGTTTATTGGTGTGGCTTCGTTAGACTCTGGTGTACTGTCGGTTCGACGTTTACTCAATACCAGTGTGTGGCAAGCTCCAGCATTATAATTTTGCTTGTAAGACTTTAAGAAAGCGCATAGAATGCGCGCTCATTTTCGTTGTTGCTGGATTAGTGGCCGGCACAACATATCTCTCTATTGGAGGCTCTATGTCACTAACTACAGCTGAAAAAGCGCAAATCTTAGCAGATTACGCTGTTAAACAAGGCGATACCGGTTCACCAGAAGTACAAGTTGCATTATTAACTGCAACTATTGCTAAGTTACAACCGCACTTTGCTGATCACAAACACGATCACCACTCTCGTCGTGGTCTGTTACGTATGGTTAGCCAACGTCGTAAGTTATTAGATTACTTAAAAGGCAAAGACGCTCAGCGTTACGCTACTCTGATCGAGCGTTTAGGTCTGCGTCGTTAATTCGCAGCTTATGCCTGAAAAAGCCAGTCCTAGACTGGCTTTTTTACATTTTGCAATCCTGCAAAATGCCCTTTGGGCCATTGTCGCTTCGCTCCGATGTTCAAAATCGCTCCAGGCGATTTTGTATTCGCCTCCATCCATGGCGCTCACCCTGCCGGGCCATCGTCGCTTCGCTCCAATGTTCAAAATCGCTCCAGGCGATTTTTTACATTTTGCTGTCCTGCAAAATGCCCTTTGGGCCGTTGTCGCTTCGTTCCAATGTTCAAAATCGCTCCAGGCGATTTTGTGTATTTTGCAGGTTAAAAATTCTTATCAATGCAACTTAATACCTTCATGATGTTCTTACCGCCCGGGCATGCTTAAATTTTATACCCTGCGACTCTAGCGCCAGCTATCTTTTAAGCCCTGTAACAGGCTATACTGTGCCGCGAAAAACAGACCAAAAGACTCCGCGAAAAAACGCGAAAAATAGAAAGGAAATAATCAGTGAACCCCATCGTAAAATCATTCCAGTTTGGCCAACACACTATTACTCTGGAAACCGGCGTTATCGCCCGTCAAGCTGACGCGGCTGTATTGGCCAGCATGGGTGATACCTCTGTGTTAGTCACAGTGGTAGGTAAAAAACAACCTAAACCTGGTCAGGATTTTTTCCCTCTGACTGTAAACTACCAGGAAAAAACTTATGCGGCTGGCCGCATCCCTGGTGGTTTCTTCAAGCGTGAAGGCCGTCCGTCAGAAGGCGAGACGTTAATTTCACGTTTAATTGACCGTCCAATCCGTCCATTGTTTCCTGAAGGCTTCACCAACGAAGTTCAGGTGATTGCCACTGTAGTTTCTGTACAACCTGAAATTCAACCGGACATCATCTCTATCATTGGTACTTCTGCTGCTCTGGCTATCTCTGGTATCCCGTTCAGTGGTCCATTAGGTGCGGCTCGTGTTGGTTATGTAAATAGCCAGTATGTGTTAAACCCGTCTGAAGCAGAATTAAAAGACAGCAAGTTAGACTTGGTTGTAGCTGGTACTGCCAACGCAGTATTGATGGTTGAATCTGAAGCTGGCGTGTTATCAGAAGAAGTGATGTTAGGTGCTGTGGTATTTGGTCATGACCAGATGCAAACAGTGATCAACGCCATCAATGAATTTGCAGCTGTTGCCGCAAAACCGGCCTGGAACTGGGTAGCTCCTGCGAAAAACGAAACGCTGAGCAGCAAAATTGCAGCTCTGGCTACAACACCAGTTGGCGAAGCATACCGCATCACTGAAAAAGCCAAACGTTACGAAGCTATTGGCGCTATCAAAGCTGAAGTTTTTGCTCAAATCAAAGCTGAGTTAGCTGAAGGCGAGAGCTTTGACGAAACTGAAGCCAACGAAATTTTCCACAACCTGGAAAGTAAAATTGTACGTAGCCGCATTATCAAAGGCGAGCCACGTATCGACGGTCGTGACAACGAAATGGTTCGTGCTTTAAGCGTAATGACTGGTTTATTACCTCGTACACACGGTTCAGCCTTGTTCACTCGTGGTGAAACTCAGGCCTTAGTAACCTGTACTTTAGGTACTGCCCGTGACGCGCAAACAGTAGATGACTTACTGAGCGAAAAAACCGACCACTTCCTGTTCCACTACAACTTCCCTCCATTCTCTGTAGGCGAGACTGGTATGGTCGGTTCACCAAAACGTCGCGAAATCGGCCATGGCCGTTTAGCTAAACGTGGTGTAGCAGCGGTAATGCCAGATTTCAACGACTTCCCGTACACAGTACGTATGGTATCTGAAATCACTGAATCAAACGGTTCAAGCTCTATGGCTTCTGTGTGTGGTTCTTCATTAGCGCTGATGGATGCTGGTGTACCAATCAAAGCTTCTGTAGCTGGTATCGCTATGGGTCTGGTGAAAGAAGGCGATGATTTCGTTGTTCTGTCTGACATTTTAGGTGATGAAGATCACTTAGGTGACATGGACTTTAAAGTGGCTGGTACTACTGAAGGTATCACTGCGCTGCAGATGGATATCAAAATCGAAGGTATCACGAAAGAGATCATGCAGATCGCGCTGAAACAAGCTAAAGCGGCCCGTATTCATATTCTGAATGTGATGGACCAGGCAATCAGCACGCACCGTGAAGAGCTGTCTGAGCATGCTCCGCGTATTTACACTTTAAAAATCAACCCGGAAAAAATCCGTGACGTGATTGGTAAAGGTGGTGCTGTCATTCGTCAAATCACTGAAGAATCTGGTACTACCATTGAAATCGAAGATGACGGTACAGTGAAAATTGCTGCGACTAACTCACAAGCAGCCAACATTGCTATCAACAAAATCGAAGCTATCACAGCTGAAATTGAAGTAGGCGCAGTGTATCAGGGTGAAGTTGTGCGTATTGTTGACTTCGGTGCTTTTGTTAACGTTCTGCCAGGTAAAGACGGTTTAGTTCACATTTCACAAATCTCTGATGAGCGCGTGAGCAATGTGGCTGATCACTTAGCTATAGGTCAGAAAGTGGCTGTGAAAGTCATGGAAGTAGACAAGCAAGGTCGTGTGCGTTTAAGCATCAAAGAAGCTCAGGACAAACCTGCAGCTGTTGAGTCTGCCGATGCTGTTGAAGCTCAGTAAGGTTTGCGACCTGACCAAAAAAGCAGTGCTGCTTGCAGCACTGCTGGCTCTGGGCGCATGCGCCCAGAAACCCTCCACAGAAGTTGCAGCTCTTGTGGAGCACCCATTAGAGCCGGAACCACTTCAGGCTTCTTATCGTACCGAAATTGCTATCGCCAGAATCTCTGAGTTATTAACTAAAGCCGAAACTACAGACGAACAGCGTGCCAGGTTGTTTTATGACCGTGGCGTGATGTACGACAGTGTTGGTTTACGTTCACTCGCTCGGTTTGATTTTCTACGCGCTTTACGTTTACAGCCTGATATGGCGGATGCTTATAACTTTATTGGCATTCACCACACCTTAGTAGGTAATTACACCGAAGCCTATGAGTCCTTTGATGCCGCTTTAGAGCTGGCACCTGATTACGATTATGCCTATTTAAACCGGGGTATAGCTCTGCTGTATGACAGTAAAATTGATCTTGCTATTGGTGATTTTGAGCAGTTTTATCTGGCAAAACCTGAAGATCCTTACCGTTCTTTGTGGCTGTATTTTGCCGACGCTAAGTTATCTGTGCCTGAAGCTCAGGCCCGGTTAGCCCTTAATCAGGCGAAGTTGGATCAAAAACATTGGGCAAGCTCAATAGTTGCTTTTTATCTGGGAAAAATCTCGGAGCAAGAGTTACTGGACACTGCAGCTCATGTGAACTCTGATCCACAACAATTGGCTGAACGTTTATGCGAAGTTTATTTTTATCTGGCTAAATGGCATGAACAACAAAACCCAACCAAAGCGCTGGATTACTATAAAAAAGTACTAGCGACCAATGTATATGAGTTTGTTGAACATCGTTACGCCCGGATAGAGATGAACAGGTTGCGTGGTTTAGATGCAAGCGCAGCTCCTGTCAACTAACAGACTGATGCGACAAAAGAAAAAAGCCGGTTCTCTGGCTTTTTTTTATCCACTTTCTTATTCAAAACTAGTGCTGATATTTTGGTTATTCATCTGTTTGTCTGGCTGTGAACCTGCGCTTGAGCAGTGGCCTGAACAGCGATTAATGGATGAAGCGCAGCACGGCAATGGGGCTGCTGCACTGATACTTGCGAAAAAGCGCGAACAGCAAGGTGACTTGCAAGCTGCCCTGAACTGGTATCAAAAAGCTGTAGATGCCGGTTTCACCAATGAGCTTACTGCTTTAATTTCTCTGAAACAGAAGCGGGATGGCTTTTTAGCGGCCGCCAGTTATCTTGAGCAACACCTACAGCAACAGCAGAGCTTAAACGCGGCAGAGGCCGATTTAGCTGCTGATTTTGGCCTTTGGCAGTATCTGCACAACAGCGTTCAATCTCCAATACACTCAAACACCTCTTGTAGCCTTACTTTGCAACCTGTAGTTCAATCCAGAGCTGGAAGCAGTCGCTTGAAGCTGTTACTGCAACAGTGGCGACAGGACCCGCAGTTTTCTTCATTAGCTGTCTGCTTTTTACCTGAGAAACGCGTCAACAGCACCGACTTGCAGTGCAGTTACCAACCTGGGCAGCGTATTCAATGTCAGTATCAGGTGTTAATGCCACAAGTCGCTCAAGGTGGTTTTAATCAGTTGTTGCTGGTTGCAGGCGAGGGGAAGGCTAATTACAACAATGGCATAGTGCAGCTCGCTGAAAGTAGTTCGTATCAGGTATTCAGGCACGAGTTCGCTCACATATTGGGCTTTATCGATGAATATAGTTTGGCGACGCCGGTGGCGGAAGCTGAATGCAGCAGTGATGTAATCCGGCCTAATTTGTTGACAGACAAAACACAACTGGACTTATACCTGAAACATTGGCGGCTGGAACAGCAAGACATTGAGTTACATCCGGTAGATAGTTGCATTAACGCTGGAAAGCAGGCTTATGCTCCGGTAAAAACCATGAGCTTTATGCGATCACATGAAGCTGAAGTTCCTGGCTTGTATTTTGCTCTGATGCAACAAGTATTGGCACAACCTGAACAGATTATGCCAGTACAGTATTTTTATGCTTATTTAGCCAGGCAACAACAAGACTGGCAGAGCTGGCGGATACTGATGCAACTGGCGGCTAATCAGGGCTATCCCGACGCTAAACAGGCGTTGCAGCAAGCGGAGGCTATTCCGACAGCTCCGTAAGTTCGCGGCTTAATAAGTCAGCGTCACCTAAATTCAACTCCAGCAAACGGCGTAGATGACTGGCAGAATCAATATCTATAGCAGTGCAGTGCACACCAACAGAAGAACCGTTCAAATGAGCGACTGTGACGTCCATAAACAAATCGACGCCTGATTCATTTAATTGGAACTGTAACTGAAAGTGTTGGCCGGCAGCTAATTCAGAGGCCACATCCAATTGCAACAAAGCGCCTTTGAGTGACAAATCCTGCAATTGGCCAGTATATACAGCGTCAGCATTTTTGAGTTGAACCGGACCCGAAAATAACACCCGGCTAAAACGTCTGTTGTCCATACCAAATCCTTCAGTTCGTTACATTGAGCATAGTTGTTTCCGGCATGAAAAGACAGTGCAAGCAGTTAAATTTAACTGCTTGCACAATGGGTTATACTAGCTGACTTCTGTGAATCACAACGCTAGTTTGTACTAGATTCAGCCTTCCTGGCGTTATTCTACACTGCTAATCGCTACTGAGGAGCTAGGTAACGAGTAATTTATATTACTAAATTGTACTCGTAACCAATTTAGATTGGTCTATTGAGTCACTTGCAGGAGAGTTTTAGCCAAATCTTACATAGTTGCTTATGAATCTATACATTTTTAAGGGCCAGCTATAATCATTGATTTTCTTGTTTTTGATGCAAAAAATATCAACCTTTTTTTTGCATTTCTCACCCAAAATACTCACGGTCATTTTTTTGATGTGTCTTTTTTGAGTTTCAGATAAGTCATCAACTCTGAAATATTTATGACATAATTCAGCACCTAAGCGAATGAAAGTTCCTTCTTTAAATGGCATGCACGATTCTGAGTTGACTATTCTTTTAGATATTCTATTTGAAATTAACCTTATCTCTTTCCAGTCTAGGTCATTCGCCGCTTTTGGCAGGAAATCACTTAACTGTTTAGCCATTAGAATTATTGGTTCTGCATCTTCTTTAGGTAATAATTGATGCGCTCTTCGTTGAATAATGCGAAGTATGATTAGGATTTGATCCGGATCCTCTTGTGCTAAATCCCCAACTTCACCATGCACTAGATTGATATGACTCCACAACTGTGCGCCATAAAAGCTTAGCTCTAATGCTGCGATTTTACGCTCTTTCCTATTTTTTGGGGTGGTATTGAAGTTTCCATATTGAGGGTAATGAGCTTTAAAAACCTCAGGGTTTAAAACCAGCCCTGCAATGATTTCATCCCAATAAAGAATACCGACAGCAAAGCCTCCCTTCATTACTCGTGATTCTGAATAAGCTCGGATATTCTCTTGCAGTTTTGCGTCATGCTCGGCGGTAGTCGCTATAAAAAGAGTTACTAATCGCCCCTTGAATTTCTCAGCCTTAAGGACTTCTTGCTCAATAATGTCATAATTTATCTCGCTTTTTGTACATTTGCACTGGATTCCAACAGGGCGGCCGAGATCATCATTTCCATATATATCAACGCCGTTTTGCTTTTGTCCTGCACGTCCATTTTTAGCCAATGTACTGCTTTTCCAGCGTTGCGACATGGCATCGCGGACTATTGTCTCAAACTCGTCCCAACTCTTTGGTTTGGGAATCTGTGATGATTGAATTGTGGGCATATAAAAAATCTTTATCTTACGTCAGAGCTCGCTTTGTCGCTTTAACAATGAAATTCTTGGAGGTGGCCTGATAAATTCAGGTTTTAGCATGCTCTATTGCTATGTGAAGTCAATGAATTTCATTGACTATAGCTTTAAGTTCGCCAATGCTTTCTGCTACTAAGGCTCTAGATATCAGATGTTCTGCGTTGCGTACCGAACCATCTTTACTTAATACAACGATAGCAAAACTAATGCAGGCTTTCTGAGTTGAGGTAGCTGGGGTGTTATCTTCAAAATTAAATCCCGCTTGATTTAGCAGCCACCTTGCCTCTTGAGTCCCATCAATTACTTTTTGAAGAGCCTTATTTAATAATCCTTCTTCTTTCATTAGACTGTTTCCATCGTTCTGTATCGTTAATAGGAATTTGATATTCTTTCCTTTTGGGACAATTGTAAAGCTTTTTGTATTTTCATTCGGAGGTACGCTGGTAGAACATGCCAATCCGCAACATCCCTAAAAACTACCGCAACGTGACTGGCGTTGCAGCTAACTCGAAGTCAGAAGGTAAGGCTATGTTTGAGTCTACCCTGGAGCGGGATTGGCTGACGTTGCTGCAGTTTTCTGCTGAGGTGGAAAGCTTTGAAGTGCAGCCAGTGAAGATCAAATGGGTGGATGCTGAAGGGAAAAACCATACTTATACGCCGGATGTATTGGTGTATTACCATCAGGCTAGTACCAAGCCTTTGCTGTGCGAAGTGAAATACCGTGATGAGCTTCGGGAAAACTGGACGCAGTTTAAACCTAAGTTTCAGGCTGCGTACCGGTATGCCAAAGAGCGTGGCTGGCGTTTTAAGCTGATCACTGAGCGGCGGGTTCGTACCACGTTGCTTGATAATGCTAAATTTCTGCTGCCATTTACCCGCCGAGTCACCTCTGAAGCAGAACAAATCCCTGTCCTATTGGATAAATTGGCGCTGCAGCCAAGCACAACAGTGCAAAGCCTGCTGAATTCAATTGACGCCAACCCCATGATTCAGGCTGAATATATTCCAGTGTTATGGTATCTGGTAGGGACACATCAGGTGGGAATGGATTTGACTCAGAAGCTGACAATGACAAGCGTTATCCGGAGTTTGAATAATGGCTAAGGTGGCTCTGGTTGAATTAGAGCCAGGCAAACTTGTGTCCTATCAGGGTAAAACGCATCGTATTCGCCGCATAGATTCCTTTGATCGTATTGAACTGCTGGATGATGATAATCAGGCTGTTGTTATTGCCAATATCGAAGATTTACAACCAGCCACACCATCGACTGAACTAACTCATACTGATCTGCAATCCATTGACGACAAAGCTTGGGCTGTGGCCAAGAAACGCCACGAAGTTATTAAACCTTTGCTGGGGATGCCGAACCGCACTCGGGGTGATGTTGCTACATCGGCTGCTATGCATAGCGTACACATTAATACCATCTATGGTTGGTTACGTAGCTATGAGCAAAGCGGGTTACTTTCATCTTTGTTACCCAGAGCCCGCAGTGATAAAGGTGCCGCCAAACTGAACCCGCAGGTTGAGCAAATTATTAGCGAGGCAATTCAAAGCGAATACCTTACCAGGCAGAAAAAGAGCAAACAAAAAGTTTGTGATGAAGTTCGTAAGCAATGTTTAAAGCTTAATTTGCCGGTGCCACACGACAACAGTATCCGTAACCGGATTAAGCAGCTGCAGGGCGAGTTAGTTGCTGCCAGCCGGTTAGGCCGGAAGACTGCTGATTTAAGTTACAAACCGCATGAGGGGAGTTTTCCTGGCGCAGATTACCCTCTGGCTGTTGTGCAAATTGACCATACCAAGCTGGATATTATCCTGGTGGATGACCACTACCGTCAGCCTATTGGCAGGCCCTGGATCACTCTGGCGTTTGATGTACATAGCCGAATGGTGGAAGGCTTTTATGTTTCCTTCGATCCGCCAAGTGCCTTGTCTACAGGGCTTTGTTTAACTCACGCTATATTGACCAAAGATAAATGGCTGGCTCGTTACCCTACGCAAAATCAGTGGCCCGTGTGGGGATTACCAAGCAAGGTGCATTTGGATAATGCCAAAGAGTTTCGGGGCAGCATGTTGCAACGGGGCTGCGACGAATACGGTATTGATTTGGAATGGCGTCCCGTTGGGCGGCCAAATTTTGGAGCTCATGTGGAAAGGGCATTAGGTTCTTTTGCAACCGAGATCCATACACTGCCAGGCACCACTTTTTCCAACCCAAGGCAGAAAGGGGAATACGACTCAGAAGGTAAGGCAGCACTTACTTTGTCTGAGTTTGAAGCCTGGTTAACCATTTATATTGTCGATGTATATCACCAGCGATTACACAGTAGTTTAGGCATGTCACCACAACAGGCCTGGAATAAAGGCATTCTTGGTAGCAACGAACAACCAGGCTCAGGCCTGCCGGCAAAGATTGTCGACGACTTTAAACTCAGGCTGGACCTGATGCCATTTGAGCTCAGAACCATTCAGGATTACGGTGTACAGATTGACGAAATTCACTATTACAGTGATGTGCTGCGGATATGGATTAACGCTCCTGATCCAAAAGAGCCACGGCGTAAACGCAAGTTTATGTTCCGGCGCGACCCACGGGATCTAAGCCAAATTTGGTTCTACGACCCCGAGTTAGCCACTTATTACCCTATTCCATACCGAAACATGGCTCACCCGCCTATTAGCATTTGGGAGCTGCGTGAGGCCCGTAAGCGAGCGTTGGATTCGGGTAAAAAGGATATTGACGAGCGCGCCATTTTTGATGCCTATGAGCGCATGCGGGAAATTGAAAGTAAGGCCGTACAAACCAGCAAAGCGGTTCGGCGTATGGATCAGCGCCGCAAAAC
>NZ_JAIWOI010000352.1 GCF_020217005.1 Rheinheimera sp.
CGAGAAGGCGCAGTCAACGCCGCTGCATCTGCAAGGACGACGCCTCAAGACCCTAAGTCATTGCTGTTGCAGCAAGGCGACCAGGCGTCGAGACCCCGGGAGCATAGCTCACCTATGTGACCGGGGCGAGAAGGCGCAGTCAACGCCGCTGCATCTGCAAGGACGACGGGTCTAACGGCCTGGTAGTTTTTGCCAGGTCACTTCGTCCCTCACATAAGTAGGCTCTGCCAGTTCTGCGGCAATAAACTGCCCTTGCCGGAACGGGATTGCCGCCAGACTCAACATATCCTGCGCTGAAGGGTACAGAATCACAGGGCTATGATGAACCACAGCAAGATCCTCTGATCCGCTATTGCCAGTTTTATGCCAGTCTTCCAACTGTTGTGGATAGGTTTGCCAACCCGTACCTACAGCGCAAATATGGCCTTTGAGCACCGGGCCTGGTAAAGCACCGGGTTTAGCCGCTACTTCAGTGCTTAAAGCTTGCATAATGCCCTGCTCATCCAACTGAAAACTGGCCAGATAGACTTCGTTCATCCTCGCATCTATGGCAGCGACCACCTGATGAGCCTGATGTAATCTGTGCGCAGCTTGGGCCATAGCCGCAAGAGTGGATACACCATAAACAGGCAGTTGTGCGCCAAAAGCTAAGCCCTGACAAACCCCAACACCAATACGAACACCGGTAAAACTGCCGGGGCCTTTGCCAAAGACCAAACCATCGAGTTGCTGCAGGGTTAAACCAGCTTCTGACAATAACTGCTGCACCATCGGCAAAATACGTTTGCTGTGTTGCTGTGGACAAACTTCATCCAAAGTCAGAATCTTGCCATCAAGAGTTAAAGCCACTGAACAAGCTTCGGTGGAGGTATCTAATGCCAGTAATTTCAACGGGCGACTCCTTTTCACAATTTTTAGCTTCTCTACTCAAAGTAACTGGAGTTGCACTAAGACAACATAGCTGCAGCTAAGAGAGCAAAGAGTATATTATTTGGGTAAATCCTGTAAAAACTTCACCGCCGCCTGCAAATCGCGGCTACGACGCATTGGTGGTAAGCTTTTCAAAAACACTGAGCCATAAGGCCGGGTCACTAATCTGTTATCACAAATCACCAATACGCCCCGGTCTGACACGTCTCGAATTAAACGGCCAACGCCTTGTTTTAAAGTGATCACAGCTTGGGGCAATTGCACTAAAGCAAAAGGATCCTGGCCTTTCATCTGGCAATCTTCGTTCCGTGCCTGCAATAAAGGATCGTCAGGCGAGGCAAAAGGCAATTTGTCGATAATAACACAGCTTAAAGTATCCCCGCGCACGTCTACGCCTTCCCAAAAACTGCCGGTGCCAAGTAATACCGCATGTTTGGTCTCAACAAACTGTTCAAGCAATAAACGTTTACTGGTGCTGCCCTGCACCAGCACGGGTAAAGATAAATGCTGTGGCAGCTCATTGGCCATCCATTGCAACATGCGATGGCTGGTGAACAGGAAAAAACAACGGCCCTGATTAGCCTCAATTAAAGGCACCGCCAATTTTAGCAGTGCTTTGCCCATACGGGCGTCATTGGGTTCAGGTAAATAACGAGGCACCAGCAACATAGCTTGTTGTTCATAATCAAAAGGGCTGTCGAGCAGCAGTGTATCGGCCTGCTGCAAGCCCATTTGTTCGATATAGTGGGCAAAGCCCTGATCGACCGACAAAGTGGCTGAAGTAAAAATCCAGCTGCGTTTTTCCGCAAACACCAGCTCACGGAATTTATCGGCAATACTTAAAGGCGTTAAATGCAGGCTGATATGTTGCCTGGTGGTTTCATACCAAAAACTGACGCCGGTTTTGCTGACATCCTGCAGTTTTTCCAGCTGAGTTTTCGCCAAAGCCAGTCGTTCAAAACAGTGATCCACCACTTCGTTACGACCCAAACTGCCTTTGAGCACCTGATACAACATGCCCATGGCTTCAGACACACGGGTCAGTGCCAGTTGCACCTCAGGCCTTTTGCTGCTATCCCGCCAGTTGCCACGCTCAGGTTCATCGGACCACAGCAAGCGCCAATCCCGTACTAAAGTGGCCAGTTTGTCTGCGGTTTTACTCAGTTGTGGATGGTCTCGCAATTCGGTTTTACAAATCAGTTCCAGCTCTTTACACAGGTCCAGTAAAGTACGGCTGGATAAAGTTTCGCCAAAATACTCACTGGCAATATCCGGAATTTGGTGGGCTTCATCAAAAATGACTACGTCCATATTCGGCAGCAGCTCACCAAAACCTGTGTCTTTTAATGCCATATCGGCGAAAAATAAATGGTGGTTTACCACCACTAAATCGGCCTGCATCGCCTTTTTACGCGCCCGCAGCAAATAACAATCTTCGTAAGAAGGGCAATCTTTGCCAAGGCAGTTATCTGCTGTACTGGTCACCAGAGGCAAAGCTTTGGAGTCTTCGGCTATATAAGTCAGTTCACCGATATCACCACTTTGAGTTTCGTTGGACCATTTTTTGATTAGGCTTAAGTCATTGATCACAGCCGCATCTGTGGTAGGTACATGCTGATAATGCTGCTCTAAACGGAATAAGCATAAATAATTGGAGCGACCTTTCAATAAAGAAGTCTCTATAGGTAAAGCCAAAGCTTTAAGTACTGTCGGCAAATCGCGGAAATACAGCTGTTCCTGCAGGTTTTTAGTACCGGTGGATAAAATCACTTTTTTGCCGGATAACAAAGCAGGCACTAAATAAGCATAGGTTTTGCCTGTGCCCGTGCCTGCTTCGACCAATAAAGCATTGCCGCCTTCAATGGATTTGGTCACAGAAGCCGCCATCAGCTTTTGCGGTTCACGGGCTTTAAAACCAGAAATAGCCTTAGATAAAGCCCCTTGTTCGGCAAAAGCCTGCTGCACTTGTTTTAGCATAAGCACACAGAGAGGTCAGAGCTGGCAGGTAAATAAGCAGACAACAGCATATAAAAGGCCCGGCAAGAATTTGCGCTATTATGCCTTGGCTAGATAAAAATATCTAAGTGTCCTTCATCATCCACATGCTGATCTTCCTCAGGAGTGGTTTCAGGAGCTGGTGGATAGTCGCCACGGCGACGCCTGTCCTGACGTTTTTTTTGCTGATCTTTTAATAAAATAAGGAAACGTTTTTCCTCTTTTTCATAAGCACTGATTTTGGCATCTTTAAAAACAGGCGCAACCATAGGCCCGCCCTGCTCTGCCGGCGTGCCTGGTGGTCGGTACAAATAGGGAAACAAGACGTCCATAAACCCTCCTTTGCCTTTTATCGGCAGCAAAGCAAATAACTTTATCTATACAACCTGATTATTTTTCAACCTTATTTTTAGAGCGCATTTTGCTTAAAATATTCAATCTGCTGTGCTTAAAAACCACAAGAACAACAATTAACCCATACAAAACAAAAACATAAACTAAAAACCTATCCAAAAATAAATCCAGATGAATCAAAAAATTCTGTTGCCTGAAACATAAAAAGCCGTTAGCTTGTATACATCTTAACGAGGAGTAACTTTCCATGACTATCAACATTCACTGGCATCATCACCATCATTTATCCGACTAGCCGGTCCGTGTTGACATTGGAGGCTAGGTCATAACCAGCCTCTGGTGGAAAAGTGAAAACCAATTCCAACTGAACCCCGGGGCTAAAATCCCGGGGTTTTTGTTTTACGATTTTATAAGGTACTAAATAACATGACTGTCACGACCAACAGATTACGTATCGCCATTCAGAAGTCAGGCCGCCTGTCACAAGACTCTCAGGCACTTTTAACCAACTGCGGTTTAAAAATTAATTTACGTGAACAACGCCTGATTGCTCATGTAGAAAACATGGATATCGACTTACTGCGGGTGCGGGATGACGATATTCCGGGTTTAGTGATGGACGGCGTCTGTGACTTAGGTTTTGTTGGCGAGAACGTGCTGGAAGAAGTGTCGTTGCAACGTCAGATGGACAACGAAACTTACGATTACACTGTGCTGGCTCGTTTAGACTTTGGTGGCTGCCGCTTATCTATAGCTGTGCCACAGGAAGAAGATTATCAATCCGTCAAAGATTTAGAAGGCCGCACTATAGCCACTACCTACCCGCGTTTACTCAATCGCTATTTAAAACAAAACGGCGTCAATTGTCGTATCGTCAATTTAAAAGGTTCGGTTGAAGTGGCGCCTCGGGCAGGCTTAGCCGATGCCATTTGTGACTTAGTCTCCACAGGCGCTACGTTAGAAGCCAATGGTTTAAAAGAAGTGGAAGTGATTTACCGATCCAAAGCAGTACTTATTCAGCGCCGTGATTTAGCGGATGAAAAACAACTGAAACTGATTAAAAAACTGATGCCCCGAATTCAAGGCGTGATGCAGGCCAATGAAAGTAAATACATTATGTTGCACGCACCACGAGCCCGTTTACAGGAAGTGATAGCTCTGCTGCCTGGCGCTGAAAATCCAACTTTATTGCCACTGGCAGGCAACGACGATTTAGTGGCTTTGCACGTAGTCAGCAGCGAAACTTTGTTCTGGGAAACTATGGAGCAACTGAAAGCCTTAGGTGCCAGCTCTATTCTTGTATTACCCATTGAAAAGATGATGGAGTAAGGCATGCAGTTTCAGATCAGCAACTGGCAACAACTGGATCAAACTGCGCAGCAGGCTTTATTAGAGCGCCCGCTGCAGCAGGAGTCCGACACTGTAAAACAAGCTGTGCGGGATATTATCCTAGCTGTGCGCACTGAAGGTGATGCGGCTTTGCAACGCTTTAGCCGCGACTTTGACAAGCTGCCAAGTAACCCTTTGCGTTTGTCGAACAAGCAGCAACAAAACTTAATTGCCTCTTTATCCGATGAGCTAAAAACTGCTATTGAGATTGCGTATCGCAATATCCGCACCTTTCACGCGGCGCAGTTGCCAGAAAATATCCGCATTGAAACTCAGCCCGGTGTGGTCTGCGAGCTGAATTACAGCGCTTTGGATCAGGTCGGTTTGTATGTACCAGGTGGAAGCGCCCCTTTGCCTTCGACTGTTTTGATGCTGGGTGTGCCAGCTCAACTGGCCGGTTGCCGCCGCGTAGTGCTTGTCACGCCGCCTGGTCAGCCTGAAGCGGGCGATATTGCCGCAGAGATTGTGTATGCAGCATCACTTTGTGGTATCACTGAGATTTATACTTTAGGTGGTGCTCAGGCTGTTGCTGCTTTGGCTTATGGCACTGAAACTATTGGCAAAGTGGATAAAATTTTTGGCCCTGGCAATAGATTTGTTACTGAAGCCAAACAGCAAGTCAGTCAGGATGCCCGTGGTGCTGCTATTGATATGCCAGCCGGCCCTTCTGAAGTGCTGGTGATTGCAGACGACAACGCTAACCCGGTGTTTGTAGCGGCGGATTTATTATCTCAGGCCGAACACGGCCCAGATTCCCAAGTGGTGTTGGTCAGCCCTTCTGAAGCTTTACTGGTCAATACTATCAGTGAGCTTAAACGTCAGACGGCTTTATTACCACGAGCTGAAATAGCACAAAAAGCCCTGAGCAACAGCAGATTGATTTTAACGCCGGATTTAGCCACAGCGGCTTTGGTGAGTAATCAATACGCGCCTGAACATTTAATTATTCAAACTTCTGACGATCAGGCTTTGCTTGGCAAACTGACCAACGCTGCCAGTATTTTTGTTGGCCCTTACACGCCTGAATCGGCAGGTGATTATGCCAGTGGTACTAACCACGTATTGCCCACTTATGGCTATAGCCGTAATCACAGCAGTTTAAGTCTGGCCGACTTCTATCGTCGTTACACAGTGCAAAGCTTAACAGCAGCTGGCATGCGCGATTTAGGCCCCACTATTGTCAAACTGGCTAAAGCAGAAGGATTAGATGCGCACGCCAATGCCGTCTCTTTTCGTTTGGCAGAGCTTGAGCTTTCAGCAAAAATTTCAGAGGAAAATCGTCAATGAGCCGTATCAGTTCTTTAGCCCGGCAAAAAGTGCAACAACTGGTGCCTTATGCTTCAGCCCGCTTAAGCATGAGTGGCGGCTCGGTGTGGCTCAATGCCAACGAAAACTCCTTAGCAACAGACTACGAGCTGTCAGGCCAATACAACAGATACCCGGATTGTCAGCCAAAAGAGCTGATCAGTGCTTATGCATCTTACGCTGGCGTAGAAACCAATCAGGTACTGACCAGTCGTGGCGCTGACGAAGGGATTGAGCTTCTTATTCGTAGCTTCTGTGAACCAGGACAAGATGCCATCAGCATTTGCCCGCCAACTTATGGCATGTACAAAATCAGCGCCGAAAGTCAGCTGGTGGATGTCAATATAGTGCCTTTAACCAAAGATTTAACTTTGGATCTGCCAACTTTATTTGCGCAAAAAGCCAATGTAAAACTGGTATTTATTTGTAGCCCCAATAACCCTACAGGAGATTTAATACCTCGTGAGCAAATTGTCGAGGTACTGGAGTTTTATAAAGACAAAGCTTTAGTGGTGGTTGATGAGGCTTATATTGAGTTTGCACCAGAAGCTTCTGTGGTTGGTTTATTAAATCAATACAGCAACTTAGTGGTACTGCGTACTTTATCTAAAGCCTTTGCTTTGGCAGGCCTGCGTTGTGGTTTTACTTTGGCAGAGCCTTCAGTCATTGCCGCTTTACGCCAGATGATTGCGCCCTACCCTGTACCAGCCCCTGTGGCTGAAATTGCAGTACAGGCGTTATCAAGCCAGGGCCAGCAAAAAATGCGTGCCACAGTGGAGCAAATCAACAGCTTACGTGACAGCTTTAGCGCTTTTGCCGGGACTCTGAGTTATGTAAGCCGTGTTTATCCGTCCAAGGCCAACTATGTACTGCTTGCCGTACCTGACGCCGCTGCTTTGGTCAGCTTTATTGCTGAGCAAGGGGTGCTGATCCGTAACCAATCCAGTCAGTTGGGTTTAGGTCAGGTGGTGCGGGTGTCTATAGGTTCGCCTGATGAAATGGCGCAGTTACAACAAATTATGTCGTCTTATTCTTTATCACCAAATTCAGAGAAACAGGAGTCTTTATGAGTGCCAAAGCAATTTTATTTATCGACCGTGACGGCACTATGGTGGAAGAACCTCCAATAGATAAACAACTGGATTCACTGGAAAAACTGGCGTACGAGCCGGATTTGGTGCCTTCATTACTCAAATTGCAGGCCGCTGGTTATTCCTTAGTGATGGTCACCAATCAGGACGGTCTGGGCACCAGCAGTTTCCCGCGTGATACCTTTGATGCGCCGCAGGAAAAAATGATGCAGCTGCTGAATTCACAGGGCATTCGTTTTGACGATATTCTGATTTGCCCACACTTTGATAAAGACAACTGCAGCTGCCGTAAGCCGAAGCTAGGGTTAGTCAAAGATTATCTGCAGCAAGGTAAAGTAGATTTCACCAACTCTTTTGTCATTGGCGACCGTTTAACCGACGTGCAACTGGCCGAAAATATGGGCCTGCCGTCCTTCCGTTATGACCGTGACACTTTAGGCTGGAAAGAAATCACCAAACAGCTGTTAAGCAAAGGCCGTAAAGGCAGCGTCAATCGTGTCACCCGCGAAACTGATATTCAGGTGAACGTCGATTTAGACCAGCAAGGCGGCAACGTGATTGAAACCGGCGTTGGCTTTTTTGACCATATGCTGGATCAAATTGCCACCCACGGTGGTTTTAGCCTGCAACTCAAAGTCAAAGGCGACTTACACATTGACGATCACCACAGCGTGGAAGATACAGCCTTGGCTTTAGGTCAGGCGCTCAAACAAGCGCTGGGCAATAAAAAAGGCATTACCCGCTTTGGTTTTGTCTTACCTATGGATGAATGCCGCGCTGAATGTGTGCTGGATTTATCCGGCCGTCCGCTACTGAAGTTTGATGCTGATTTAGGTCAGGGTTCTGTCGGCACTCTAAACCTGGAGATGGTGCACCACTTCTTCCGCTCCTTAAGTGATGCCATGCTGATGACGCTGCACTTATCCGTCAGCCCTGGCAATAAACACCATATGGTCGAAGGTTTATTTAAAGCCTTTGGCCGGGCTTTGGGTCAGGCGATTAAAGTATCAGGCGAAGCCCTGCCAAGCAGTAAAGGAGTACTTTAATGTCTTTGGTGATTGTAGATACCGGCTGCGCCAATATCAGCTCTGTCTATTGTGCCTTCCAGCGTTTAGGTGTGGATGCCAAAGTCAGCCGCGATTTAACAGTGATTAAAAACGCCAGCCGTTTATTAGTACCAGGTGTTGGCGCTGCCCGTCAGGCGATGGCGAATTTACGTGAACGCGATTTAATTGCCACCTTACAACAGGCAGAGCAGCCACTACTGGGCATTTGTTTAGGCATGCAGCTGTTGACCGACCGCAGCGAAGAAGGTGATGTCGACTGTTTAGGTTTAATACCAGGTCAGGTCAAACGGATGCAAGTCGGTGATTTACGCCTGCCTCATATGGGCTGGAATACTTTGCAGGTGGAACAGAGTGCGCAAAACCACCCTCTGCTTAAAGGCATAGGCGCAAAAGATTATGTGTATTTTGTCCATAGTTTTGCAGTTGCGCCATCCGATACCACTTTAGCCCGCTGCCATTACGGCAGTGATTTTGCCGCTGTGATTGGCCAAGGCAATAAGCTGGGTGCGCAGTTCCACCCTGAACGTTCAGGTGCTGTGGGTGCTCGTTTATTACAGAACTTTCTGGCTTTTAATGGTTGATTTTGAGCTGTTACCATTTTTTTGATGCGGCCTTGCCGTTACAGGATAAAACGTGATTATTCCAGCTATAGATTTGATACAAGGTAAAACAGTGCGGCTCTATCAGGGCAGCTACGATAAAACCACTGAATATCAACAAACTCCACTGCAGTTGCGCGATTTATACGCCAAAGCTGGCGCAGGTATTTTGCATCTGGTGGATTTAACAGGGGCAAAAAACGCCGCTGACCGTCAGCTTGAGCTGTTAACCAGCTTAATGAAAAACGCTCCTCTGCCAGTCCAAGTGGGTGGTGGTGTGCGCACAGCAGCTGATGTAGAACAGTTATTAGCAGCTGGCGCCAGCCGCGTAGTGGTTGGCAGTGTGGCTATTCGTGAACCAGCAACAGTGCAAGGCTGGTTACGTAGGTATGGTGGCGACCAAATAGTGTTGGCGCTTGACGTGGCTATTAATGCCAAAGGCGACAAAACCTTGCCAAGCCACGGCTGGATTGAAGAGTCCACTATCACCCTTGAGCAAGTGCTGGACGGCTTTATTGCCGCAGGTGCAAAACATGTGCTGTGCACCGACATCAGTAAAGACGGTACTTTGCAGGGCCCTAATGTGGCTTTGTATGCCGAGCTGGTGCAAAAGTACCCCCAAATTCAATGGCAAGCCTCGGGCGGTGTGGGCTCTTTGGCGGATATCAAAGCCTTAAAACCAACTGGCGTAGCTGGAGTCATTTTAGGCCGGGCTTTGCTGGAAGGTAAGTTCACCGCAGAGGAGGCTATCCAATGCTGGCAAGACGCATAATACCTTGTTTAGATGTGCGCGATGGTAAAGTGGTCAAAGGCGTGCAGTTTCGTAACCACGAAATCATTGGCGATATAGTGCCTTTGGCCAAAGCCTACGCCGAACAAGGCGCAGACGAGCTGGTGTTTTACGATATCACCGCCTCCAGCGATGGCCGTGTGGTGGATAAAAGCTGGGTGCGCCGTATTGCAGAAGTCATCGACATTCCGTTTTGTGTCGCCGGTGGTATTAAATCTGTCGCTGACGCTGGCTTAATACTGGAAATGGGCGCAGATAAAATTTCTGTCAATAGCCCTGCCCTGGCACGACCTGAACTGATTAACGAGCTGGAACACAGCTTTGGTCAGCAATGTGTGGTCATAGGCATCGACAGCTTTTTTGATAAAGAAACAGGCCAGTACCAGGTCTATCAGTTTACCGGCGATGAAAGCCGCACCCAAAAAACCCGCTGGCAAACGCTGGACTGGTTACAGCGGGTGCAAGAGCTGGGCGCTGGTG
>NZ_JAIWOI010000353.1 GCF_020217005.1 Rheinheimera sp.
AAATAGTGCTGAATTGTATGAATCAGGATGGTGTGCGCCAGGGTTACGATTTAACTCAGTTACAACTGATGCGAAACTCCTGCAAAGTGCCGCTGATCGCCAGTGGTGGCGCAGGAGCTATGCAGCATTTTGCCGATGTATTTGAGCAAGCCGATGTAGACGGCGCTTTAGCCGCTTCGGTGTTCCACAAAGGCATCATCCCCATCCCAGAACTCAAAACCTTTTTATTAGAACGTAAGCTGGAGATCAGGCCATGAAACTGAATTTAACCAACCTGGACCAGCTGGATTTCAGCAAAGGCGATGGCTTGTTGCCAGTCATAGTACAACACGCCCGCTCCGGTAAAGTGCTGATGCAGGGGTTTGCCAACAAAGAAGCACTGCAAAAAAGCCTGGAAAGCGGCGATGTGACTTTTTTTAGCCGCAGTAAAAACCGCTTATGGACCAAAGGCGAAAGCTCAGGCCATACGCTGAAATTACGAAGCATGGCCGCCGATTGCGATCAGGACAGTATTCTGGCTTTAGCACTACCAATTGGCCCCACTTGTCATGTCGGCACCGAAAGTTGCTGGCATGCCGAAGACGCCAACCAGCCAGACCTGGCCTTTTTAGACCAGTTAGAACAAGTGATCCATAGTCGTTATGGCGCAGATCCAAGCTCCAGCTACACAGCCTCTTTATTTGCCAAAGGCGTCAAACGCATCGCGCAAAAAGTCGGTGAAGAAGGGGTAGAAACCGCTTTGGCAGCCACAGTAGGCGATCGTGAAGAGCTGAAAAACGAAGCAGCAGATTTGATTTATCACTTGCTGGTATTGCTGAAAAGTCAGGATCTGGCTTTGCATGATGTACTTGAGGTGCTAAGACAGCGGCATCAGGCCAAGGCGGAATAACGCCTCTCACACGCTCTGACAGCAGCCGGCTGCCAGAGCGTCGCAGCCGCTGTTCACCTGTCTTTGTAGTCTTGATTGGCCTTGTAAGCCTCCACTTCCAATGGCGAATCGTCATAGCCATAAACAGCTAAATCGGAAAAATGTTGTGTTACCACAGCTTCTAAACTGGAGCGCTCAATTTGTAACACATGCACCAACTCATGAGCCAGCTTTGGTGTAGTCAATTCGTAGCCGATTCGGACATAGATGGAATAACCAAAAACCTGTGCGTTATTCACTATGCCTTCACCAATAAAGCCTAAAGCTTCACCAACCACCCTGAGCAGCCAGTTGTCATGTGGAAATGGCACCTGATCGACATACACCAGCCTGACTTTTTCCGGATGTCTGATACCAATCTCCTTGGCAATAGCTAATTGCGCTGCATTCAGTACTTGCCCCTCTTTAACACCTTTTGCCTCAGTAGCTACAGCCCAGTCTATATATTGAGGCAAAACCAGTGCCGAGACGATTTTTTGGTGGAAAACTATAACTCCAGCACATAGCGCTAAAATTAAAATTATAGTTATTTTTAATATTTTCATTTAGTTAGATCCAATCCGTTACTTATAATAGTGCCACGGAAAGCGCTGAGTATATACAGAACACCTCGCTCAACGCAGCTCCATTTGTTCCCACATCTCCAGCTTTTGCTGTTTCGCCATTTGTTGTGCCTGAGTCAACAGCTTGGCAGCCAGCTCTGTCTGACCCAAAGCTTTTAAGGCATCACTTTTTTGTTTTAAGCCGTCCGCTGAATACGTGATATCAGCCTGAGCTAATAAATCCAGCGCTTGTTGTGGCTGCTTTAGCTTGTTGTACATTTTGGCAAATTGAATGCTGACTTCATTAAAAGAAGCAGGTTGCTGCTGTTTCAGCAAAGCTAAAAACTTTGGCATTTCATCCACTTGTTCAGTACCAACAAAAAATTTGCCTAAGGTATAGGCCTGCAGCCAATCAATTTGATAGGTGCCAAACTGCTGCTGTTGTTTGAGCAGGAATAACTTAAACACAGCTTCTGCGCCCTTTAACTCCCGCATTTGTGCAGCGTCAGTAAAATAATCTGCATATAAATAACTTAAGCCAGCGTATAAAGCCGGTAAGGCGGTGCTGTAATGGGTTTCGTCCGGGAATTGTCGGTAGTTCCAACTCAGCGAGGTCTTATCTGCTTTTTTCAGTGTTGCAACTAACTCTGTCACGCCCATACCCTGCTCATTGGCCAGAGACAAAAATAGCTTTTTGTTGCTGTTTTTGTCTGTCAGAAAGGCTTCAAACTTTTTCTGAAAACTATAATCGTCAAACCAAAGGCTGGCACTCATGGCTAAATAAGCCTGAAACGGGCTGTCTTTTTGGATCAGTTCATACAAAGTGTATAAAGCTCCAAGTGAATAGCCTGCCAAAATGCGCTCTGGACTGGTTCTATAGGCTTTGTCTATCAGGGGGATAAGTTCGGCATTGAAAAATATACGCATAGGCTCAATGCCGCCATAAGCTTGCGCCCCTTCACCTTGTATCTGCCAGGTGGTGGCTTTGACATAATCATCAGGCCCTTCAGTAGCAACCCCAACCACGATCAAAGGTGGAATTTTTCCCATTTGAGTCAAGTTTTTTACTATTGCTGCCACGTGGAAAAACTGAAAATCAGCATCTACTACATACAACACCGGATAATGCCGGTCAGGTTCAGCCTGATAACGGCTGGGCAAAGACACTGAATAACGACGTTGTTGTTTTAAAATGGCAGATGACAGTGTAAAGCTCTCTCCTACAGCTATCACGTCCGCTTTCAACTGGGCTGAAGTAGAGCAGAAACAAAACAGCATCCACAGCAACGGCAATTTTTTGTAAATCATTATGTTAAGCCTTTTATCCTGCTGAAAACTCAGGCAGCATAAGGGCAATTTTACAGTCTGGCAACATCAGAGACGGAGTCAGTTTTATGAAATATAAAATTAAACAAAAGATATTCAGCCTGACCGACAGCTTTACCATTGAAGATGAAAAAGGCAACGAAGCTTTTAGTGCTAAGGGCAAGTTTTTCAGTATCTCCAGCAGCCAGACCCTGTTTGACAGCCGTGGTGTTGAGCTTTTAAAAATCAAACGTAAATACCTGACCATCATGCCGGCCTGCCGGTTGCTCTGCGCCGATGGCAGCGAGTGGCTTATCCGCAAATGTTTTTGGCCTTTCTGGACCAGCCGTTTTACCGTGACAGGGCCTGCAGGTGAGCTGGAAATGCACGGCAATTTATGGCAACACGAATACAAGATCAGTCAAAACGGCAAGGTATTGGCTGAAGTATCAAAATCCTGGTTCAGTTGGTCCGATACTTATGGTGTCGACATTTACGAGCCTAAACTAACAGCACAGTTGTTGGCCGCTGTAATAGTGATAGACAGAATTCAGCACTCAGGCAAAAACTCTGTGGTTGATGATGATTAAAAAAAGCGCCGGTAACGGCGCTTTTTTTGTGCTTACTCCTGATATCAAAGGGGTAAATATTTGTTTAAAAAGCTATCTATAGCTTCAAAAGTTTGTTTGCGGTGGGGCAAGTAATCCAAATGATGGGTGCAATCCTCAATCTCAAGATAAGTAAAAACCTTATTTTCGTCAGCCAGTTGTTCTGCCATCATCCGGCTTTGTTGGACCGAGACGCTGCGATCTTCAGTACCATGTATCAACAACACTGGTACTTTAATTTTGTCGACCATATTCAATGGTGAATTCTGATCCAATAGCTCGTTGTCCTCCCCCATCTGTTTTTTTGCCAGATTGTAATTGGTGTACTTCCGATAACTGTATCGTTGCTCACGTAAATCGGAAATACCGGCAAAGCTAATAGAACATTGGTACAAATCAGGGGTGCGGGCCGCGCCTAACAAAGCGGCATAACCACCATAGCTGGCCCCCATTATACAAATACGTTTTGGATCAGCGATCTTTTGCTCAATCAGATAGTGAGTGCCATCTGTAATGTCGTCCTGCATAGCCATACCATACTGACCTAAGGCCTGAGTTAAAAACTGATGCCCATAACCACTGGAGCCACGAAAGTTAGGTTGAAATACGCTATAACCTTTGTTCACCAGATAAGCTGAAAAAGTGTCAAAACTATTGGAGTCACGTGAGAAAGGTCCGCCATGAGGCAATACCACCATAGGACCAGGTCCTTTTTTGCCTTTGGGCACGGACAAGTAACCTTCAATAGTCAGGCCATCACGGGCCTTATAGTTGATTTTTTCTTTGTGAACTAAATTCTCTTCGTTTAATCCAGGATGAGTTTCGGCCAGTGGTAATAAGGAGTTTTCATCCCGGTAACCAAGCAAATAAACTCCTGGTGTTGTGGCATTGCTAGAAAACACCAGATAAGTACGGTCGCTTGAACTTAAGTTAGTGATGTAATTCACTGTATCAGGTAAAGCTTTGTCCAGACCCGCCTGAAAGGCTTTAAATTCCTCGTCCCAAAACAAACTACCGGAGCTTTCATCACTGAAATAAATACCCACGGGTTCATCACGGGCAGCGGAGTAAATCAATGAACCTGAGATGTCGTAGTTTGGATGGCTAAGGATCAGCTGACGAGGTAAATCTGCTTTGCTGATATCCACTTTAAATACAGCTAAGCGACCTTCATGGTTAGCTGAAATGTACATATCTTTTGGATCTTTACCAAAACCAAGGATAGAAACTGCCTGTTCAGAAAATGCCGGCCAGCGCCAGGCGTCAAGCCAATCACTCTGGCCCGGGCGTAATATTCGTATCGAAGACTCTGTAGTTTTTTCATCATAATTTACGCTGGCTCTGATTTGCCCTTGTCTGTCGACCAGCCAGGACGTCACATTCGACTTGTATCTTTGAACTACTCTGGTTTTCCCCGTTTTTACATTGACCTGATATACAGTGTCATGACCCGCCATTTCTTTATCTAGTCCAAGCAAAAAATGATCATCATCCGGGAAACGCATTTTAATCACATCGTCCTGAAACTGACTCTGATGCTCGCCTTCTCTTGGAGCTTTCACCATAGGAACCAGCTCAGCACCAGCTTTTGCTTCGATAGAAAACAAACGGGTTTCATTGGTTTTTATACCTAAGCCGCGCACATCACCGTATCTGAAGCTGGCTAACAGATGAGTATCATTTGCCCAGCGCACCCAGGCGAAGCGGAATTTTTTATTGTCAGTTTTTGCCAGATAAATCGACTCTCCAGAGGTTAAGTCTATCAGCTGGATTAAGGTATCTTCTTTGATATTTTTCAGAGCGACAAGACGTTTTCCGTTGGGCGACAACTTCAATTGTTCAATACGCTCGCCCTGATAAAACATCTCAAGGGGTAACACTGCCCCCTGGCTTTGTTGTGCAACAGCCGGGGATAAAGGCAAGGCACAACAGGCCAGGATCAGACCAACAAAGATATGATGCATACAGAGTCCATTCAGCAAAACAAAAAATTAACGTTAGAAACAATTTAACTAAATATAAGCAGGGGAGCAATACGGCATAGGAAGTTTGGGTGGCGACCTCACCAGCCGGCATCCCGGCACATACGTTATCCGCTTTGGCTGCTTCCTTCCGGACCTGACCAGGTGAACGAATTAGTATTGCGGGAGGACCGATGAGGCCACCATTGAAGGTACCAGTCAAACTGGTGCGCGCATTATGCTGAAAAGCTTTTAGCTGTGCAAGAAATTAAGCGTTTTCCGGATATTTTGCGGTCATTTGCTGAAAAAACAAGCGCATCTGCTGCAGATCGTCGGTGAAATTTTCACCAGCATTAAAGCAAGGACCAAACACCAGTTGTCTGCTGCTGTAATCAAGTCCTATTAAACAAATAGGGACCTGGGCCTGTTTTGCAATAAACCAGAAACCTGACCGCCAGTTTTCGACCTTTTTGCGGCTTCCTTCAGGTGACAGTCCGAGCAACAAGCTGTCAGATTGCTGAAATTCAGCGACCACTTGTCCCACTACACCATGGGGATGACTGCGATCGACTGCTATCCCGCCTAAAGATTGCAAAAGTCCTTTGACTGGCCAGACAAAAATACTGTGTTTGCCGAGGAAACGGATCTTCAGATCCAAAGCAAGAGCTGCCGCTATTCCAACAAAAAAATCCTGATTTGAAGTGTGAGGAGCAACAGCTATGACCATTTTTTTGTGTTCAGGCAACGAACCTGTAATAGTCCAGCCGCCCAGTAACTTTAATAAACACAGCCCGAGCTTCTGACCCAGGCTACTGTGGCGACGTGGCAGAGTTGCAGGAATAGCCGGCAAATCAGACATTAAGGTTGCGCCAGTACAAGTTGATGAGCCTCTAAGACTCTCTTCAGACGTTTTTGATTATCTGGTCCTAACCTGATCATCTGGCGTTGCGCTAATGGCAGAGCTTCAGTTTCGGCATCAGCATAAGTGTAATACACATTAGGGCGGGCTAATTCCATTGGTGGCGCAATTTCCGGCGCAGCTAACAGCACTTTGATCGCCTCCTGCAAACGGACACGGAATTGGGCGTCCGGGTAACCTAATTCAGAATAAGCTTGTTGCATCAATGGATAGTAATATTCAAACAAACGTTTTACTTCAGTGACAGACACACTTTCCAATAATTGCAGATAAGGCTCATAACGTTCAAAGTTGGCAGGATCCAACTGCACGCCGCCTGTATCTGAAGGCAAAGTGGCAAACTTTACTGTCATTGGCTGAAACAACGGCTGACTTTTTGGCAAAGTCCCTTGAGCAATGTTATCCACATTCACTACAAAACGGCGGATCATATCTTCAGTCACAAAAAGTGACGCCAAACCGGCTTTCCAGCGTAATCCTAATAAACCAGCTTTAACTTCAGCATCCGAGTTATCCAGACTAGGTAACTTCACTGTTGGTTCAACAGCCACAGCATCATCCAGCGGAGTCTCCTGCAATGGCGTTTCGTCTTGTGCCTGCACAGTTAAACTATCGACTGGCTCCTGATCTGCTGTTAACACATCAGCCGGAGCAGGTTGTTGTACCGTAGGTACTGGAGTTGGTGTAGTTTCCGGGATCACTGCTTCATCTGATCGAAAGAAAAACCAGACGATGGCAATCAGGGTCAGAGCCACTACAGCCAAACCTATGTAATATTGTTGCTGGCCTGTGCCAGGAGCCTTCTCGGTCATTGCTTTATTTCCTTTCGCTGATTCAGATGACTGATATTAAGCCGTTGAAAAACAGACTATAGCGTTGCATTTATTTTGCTTTTCAGCAATATATATCCAGAGAGTCTCTAAAGAGTTAAGAAGTTTCAGTGTCCGACCGGGAAAACGCAAAAAAAACCGATAAAAAAATAGCACTGCTATTAACTGGTGGTGGCGCCAGAGCCGCTTATCAGGTTGGAGTGCTGAAAGCTTTGGCTCAACATTATCCTCGCAACAGTAAAATACCTTTTGAAATTGTCTGCGGCACCTCAGCTGGAGCAATCAATGCAACGGGCATCGCCTGCTACGCCTCCTGCTTTCATCTGGGCGTAAAAAAAATTGAATGGGTTTGGCGAAATTTTCATACCCATCAGGTGTATTATTCAGATTACCTGCGTTTAGGCTGGCATTTGTTGCGAGGCTTTTTAAGTGCCTTTCAGGCCGGCTATGCCAATAAAAGACCCGTCAGTTTGCTGGACAATAAACCTCTGCGCTTATTGCTGCAAAATATTGTTGATTTGCAGCGCATAGACCGCAACATCCAGGGCGGCTATTTATCCAGTGTCTCTGTCACAGCATCCAGCTACAACACGGGTGACTCCATCACATTTTTTCAGAGTAACGAAGCCAAAGAATGGCGCAGAGCCAAACGCTGTGGTCAAAAGACCTTGTTAGGCATTCACCATCTATTAGCCTCTGCCGCCATTCCACTGGTCTTTCCTTCTGTGCGTATTCACCAGCATTATTACGGCGATGGCTCTGTTAACCAGCTGTCGCCTTTGAGCTCTCCTATACATTTGGGAGCAGATAAAATTCTGATCATAGGTCTGGAGCAACCCAGAGCTCATGATTTAACCAACGCTATGCCCCATCACCCGGGTTTGGCGACCGTTGCAGGCCATTTGCTCGATACTATTTTTTCTGACACGCTCAATTCAGATATAGAGCGAATGAACAGGATCAACAAGACGGTAGATACACTAAATGCCCATCAGATCCCTACTGATTTAAAGAAGGTTGAAAGTTTCTTAATTAACCCCAGTGTCAATTTTAATGAAATTGCCAGCCAGCATTTTTTGCAGCTCCCTATGGCGGTACGCAGTTTGCTGCGTTTAACAGGTATAACCCAACATTCAGAATCAAGCTTAACCAGTTACCTGCTTTTTGAAAAATCTTACACTAAGCGGCTGATTGAAGTTGGTTATCAGGATGCTATGCAACAAATGCCGCAATTGTTGGACTTTTTAAGGCCTTAAGGGCAATTTTTAGCCAGTTGTTCGCGTCAAAAACTCGTCAACCTAAGCTGCATAATTGAAAAAATCAATAATATCATCCACTTAATTAATTGGCATAATACCTGCAAATCCTGGTTATCTTAGGTGTAGTCCGGAGTAGCGGTGGTGGAATTATTTGGCTTACAAGAAATGACCTTAAATGGCACCAGTTACGCTGGTATCACCAGTCAGCCACATTGGTCTGGCTTGTCTGGCGATCCGGCAACTTTGCCAGAACAACTACAAACCAGTCTGGATCTGGCCGATCAGCTGCAGATTTACTCAATGGCCGCTGGCAAAGTTTTGCCTCTGCGTTCAATTCAGCTGCAAACCGCAGTAGGAAAATATTTGGCGCCAGGTTCAGAGCAAGGCAGTTTTGAACATCGCAGCGTGCTGATGCTCAACGATCAATGTCTGGCTGAGCTTTGTTACCAGTCAGAACAAGCTTTTACTCCAATGGTCCAGCATCAACTCTGGCAACTGGAACGGCAATGGTTATACCCACTACGCAATACGTTGGTAGTGGTGCGTTTGCAACAATTGGCATTAAAAGACAGTCTGACTGACTTAGGCAACAGACGTAATTTTGACGACCAGTTTGAACGTACAGTACAACTGGCAAACAGACGGCAGGAAGCCTGCGCTTTAATACTGCTGGATTTGGATAATTTTAAACAGACTAATGACAACTACGGTCACCCTGCAGGGGACGATGTGTTGATTGCGGTTGCGGAAGCTATGCGCCAGACCTTAAGAGCAAGCGATTGCTTGTTCCGTTTTGGTGGAGACGAATTTGCAGTGTTATTGTCGGCTGAAGATGCTTTGTCAGCGGAGTTGGTTGCCCATCGTCTGGTAAAAGCTATTAATCAGCACCATGTCTGTAATCAGTTTGCCGTCACCGCCAGTGCGGGTTTGGCTCAGCTCGCGCCGAACCAAAAATCATCGTTGCTGTTCAGCCGTGCCGACGAAGCTCTGGCTCAGGCAAAACAGGCAGGTAAAAATGCGGTCAAAGTTGCGTTGTTAAATCAAGCCTGACACATTGAGATCAAAGCTAACTGGCAAAGATTTTAGTCGTCGTGCATTAGGGCTAAAGGACAGAAGATCCACAAGCCCTTTTTTTTATCTGTAATTTTGCTTTAACTCTTTTGCCAATCGATATAAGCATTGGCTTGTTCTGCTGTTGCATTAGAGGCTAAACCCAATACAGCGACGACCTGATTGTTTTGCACCAGCACAGGTAAATGCCCTCTTTGCCAGGGCGGGATAGACCATAACTTCAGCCACTGTTTTAATTCTTTGCTATGCCGTTGCCCTTGAGGCTTAAAGGGCAAACTTAAAAGTCCAAATACCAGATATACTGCTGCGTCCGTTAATAATACTGGCGTGCCTTTGTTATCACTGTTTAGCAGGAATTGCCCACTACTGGTATCCAGCTGTTGTCCTGGTGTTAATTCACGCCAAACTCCAGCCTGCGGCGCATCTGTCAGTTGGGTGATATAAGCTTTGCCGGCAAAACGGCGGATTTGATAGCCATCCAGTTCAAGCAAAGGCTGGGCATCGGCTTTTGCTTCAGTCAACTCAGTAAAAAATCGCTCCAGCCAGTCCGTGGATGGATTAAGCCCTGTTAAAGCTA
>NZ_JAIWOI010000354.1 GCF_020217005.1 Rheinheimera sp.
ACCAGCTGCGCACCAATAGCTTTTGTGTGATGGCCTCTTGCTGTGCCAGTAGTTTTAACTCTAACTCATCACCATGCATTACAGCGGGTAATAGCTGCTGTAACTGGTTTTCGACAAATTGCTGCTGCTGTTGAATATGAGCCACAGATCGCAAGGCATTGCTCCGGAATGCCGGCCAGCGTTGTTGCAATAAAGGGATCACCTGCAGGCGCAGAAAGTTACGGTCAAACCTGCTGTCGTTATTACTTTCGTCGTCTATCCATTGCAGCTGTTGCTGCTGTGCAAAAGCTGCCAGTTGCTCACGGCTAAATTCCAATAAAGGCCGCATTAACCAGCCCGAAGCAAAAGACTGTATAGCGGCTATGCCAGATAAACCCGCTGGGCCTGCCCCCCGTTTTAATGCTAATAACAAGGTTTCCAGCTGATCATCCGCATGGTGGGCAGTTAACAAAGCCGTCTGAGCTGAGGTGATAAAAGCAGACAAAGCCGAATAGCGGGCACTTCGCGCCTGAGCTTCGATATTGGCAGCAGGGTTCAGCTGTACTTTTTGCACCTCAAAGGCAATGTGGCGACTTTGACATTGCTGCTGACAAAAATTAGCCCATTGATCGGCATTAGCGCTTAAACCGTGATGGATATACACGGCCTTGAGTTTGATCTCTGTGCCCTGCGTCAATTGGTGGCAAAGCTCCAGCAATACCATAGAATCCAGTCCACCGGACAAGCCCAGCACCAGCTGGTTTAACCCAAGCTGTTGGATGTATTGACGCAGTGAGGCGGTGAACTCTGAACTCATAAAAATCATAATTCCTAAAAATTGGTCGCAACAAGGTTCCCGAGAGTTGCGACATACCATCCGTTCCTGGACATCGCCGAAAAAAATAGGCTCCCTGCATTTTCGACATACCGTCCGTCCCTGGACATCGTCGAAAATAGGCTCCTTGCATTTTCGACATACCGTCCGTCCCTGGACATAAAAAAACCGCCTTGCGGCGGCTTGTAGGGGCAGGGTTTATCCCCGCCCGTTACTCTTTATGCACGCAGGCCAGCTGCAGCTTCAAGTACGACGGGTATATTAGCAATAACCAAAAGACATTAAACGTTTATACCGTCTGTCCAGTAACTCGGCAAGGCTAAGTTTCTCCAGCTTGGCTAAATCACGTAACAGGGCTTGCTTTAAGCTTTGTGCCATTTGTTCGTGATTACGATGCGCACCACCTAAAGGCTCACTAACGATATCGTCAATCAGATTCAGCTCTTTTAGACGTGGCGCTGTAATGCCCATGGCATCGGCAGCTATTGGCGCTTTATCCGCACTTTTCCACAAAATAGAAGCACAGCCCTCAGGTGATATCACCGAATAGGTACTGTATTGCAACATGTTGACCTGATCGCCGACACCTATCGCCAAAGCACCACCAGAGCCACCCTCGCCTATCACTGTGCACAGTACCGGCACTTTCAGGCCTGCCATCACTTTCAGGTTACGGGCAATTGCTTCACTTTGACCACGCTCTTCAGCGCCAACACCAGGATAAGCACCTGGAGTGTCGATAAACGTGATGATAGGTAAATTAAAACGTTCAGCCATTTCCATCATACGCAGAGCTTTACGATAGCCTTCAGGCTTTGGCATACCAAAGTTACGTTTAATTTTCTCTGAAGTGTCACGGCCTTTTTGATGACCAATCACCATCACAGTTTTGTCGCCTAAACGGGCTGTACCGCAGACAATAGCCGGATCGTTGGCAAAAGTGCGGTCACCGGCAAACTCGTCAAAGTCAGTGAAAATATGCTTAATGTAATCCAGCGTGTAAGGACGCAACGGATGACGGGCTAATTGAGCAACCTGCCAGGCACCTAATTCTGCAAAAATCTTTTTGGTCAGAGTTAAGCTTTTTTCCTTTAGCTTGTTTACTTCTTCTTCAAGGCCGAGATCAAACTCGCCATTGCGGCTTACTTTGCGAAGTTCTTCTATTTTGGCTTCAAGTTCCGCAATCGGTTGCTCAAACTCTAAATAATTCAGCATCATCGACTGTCACTACCTAATTAATGAAAATCCAGTTGTATTGTTGCTAATTGTCGCAATTGATGCAACAAAGCGTCTGTTGGGGTCACCCACCATTCGGTGCCCAATGCCATAGTGACTTGACCTTCGTCACGCTGGTACACCAGCTTCACAGGCACTGTGCCTAATTTAAATTCGTGCATAGCTTGCTGCAGTTTTTGCAGATAATCCAGACCCATTTGCTGTTGATGTACAGTTAAGGTCAAGGATTTTAAGCATTTTTCCCGCGCAGCTATGATGTCCACTACTTCGCGGCCGGACATTGTAAGGCCACCACTGAAATCATCAAAGCTGACCTGTCCAGACACCACCAAAATTTTGTCTTTTTGCAGCAAATGCTCGAAGTTTTCAAACTGTTCGGGGAAAAAACGTACATCTAAGCGCGCTGATTTGTCATCTAAAGTGACAATAGCCCAACGTCGGCCCTTTTTATTGATCATAGTTCGCACAGACAAGACTAAACCTGCGGCATGCACTACCTGATCACGGCGGCCCGGCTGCATATCCACTAATCGGCCAGAGCTGTAATGTGGTAACTCTTCTAAATAGCGGTTGATCGGGTGACCAGTCAGGTATAAACCTAAGGTTTCACGTTCGCCTTCCAGCCAGACTTCATCCGGCCAAATGGGCACTTGCTTAAAGGCACTGGCCGCATGTTCTGGCTCTGGAGCCATTAAACCAAATAAATCAGACTGGCCCATAGCTTCAGCTTTAGCTTGCTGCTCTGCGCCTTTCATCGCTTCTTCTAAAGTCGCCATCATAGCGGCACGATGAGGCCCTAACTGATCCATAGCACCGGATAAAATCAGCTTTTCAATGACGCGGCGGTTTAGCTGTTTTAAATCCACTTTATTACAAAAATCGAACAGATCGGTGAAGCTTCCGTGTTTAGCCCGCGCCGCTAAAATAGCTTCCACCGGGCCTTCACCTACACCTTTAATAGCGCCTATGCCATAGACGATATGGCCCTGACGATTGACAGTGAATTTATACAAACCAGAATTGACATCAGGCGGGATCAGCTTGAGCTTCATATGCTCACATTCATCCACCAGTATCACTATTTTGTCGGTGTTATCCATATCGGCTGACATCACAGCGGCCATAAACTCAGCCGGATAATGTGCCTTCATCCATAAGGTCTGGTACGACACTAAGGCATAAGCAGCGGAGTGCGATTTGTTAAAACCGTAACCTGCGAACTTCTCTACCAGGTCGAAAATTTTCATCGACAGTTCGGCATCCACCCCATTGGCGACAGCGCCATCACGGAAGGTATCGCGCTGCTTGGCCATCTCTTCGGGTTTCTTTTTACCCATGGCGCGGCGTAATAAGTCAGCGCCACCCAGCGAATAACCAGACAACACCTGCGCAATCTGCATGACCTGTTCCTGATACAGGATGATGCCGTAGGTAGGCTCCAGAATAGGTTTAAGCGACTCGTGTTGCCAGGTCGAATCCGGATAGGAAATCTCTTCCCGGCCACGTTTACGGTCGATAAAGTTATCTACCATACCTGACTGTAAAGGGCCAGGCCGGAACAAGGCGACCAGAGCTATCATGTCTTCGAAACAGTCAGGCTGCAGACGGCGGATTAAGTCTTTCATACCACGGCTTTCCAGCTGGAATACCGCTGTGGTATCCGCCTTCATCAGCATGTCGTAGCTTTTTTTATCCGTCAGCGGAATAGTATTGATATCAACCAGTGGCTTGCCTTCGCGCGTTAACCGCTCGTTGGCCATATTCACAGCCCACTGCAATATGGTCAGGGTACGTAAACCGAGGAAGTCGAACTTGACCAGGCCTGCGTATTCGACGTCGTTTTTATCAAACTGGGTAACAGGGTTATTGCCCTCTTCATCACAGTACACTGGGGCAAAGTCGGTAATTTTAGTCGGCGCTATCACCACACCACCGGCGTGTTTACCAGCGTTTCGGGTGACACCTTCGAGTTGGCGCGCCATATCGATCAGATCTTTGACTTCCTGATCGGCTTCATACAACTCAGGTAAACGCGGCTCTTCTTTAAAGGCCTGCTCTAATGTCATACCAGGCGTTGGCGGTATCAGTTTGGAGATGCGATCAACAAAACCATAAGGATGACCCAACACCCGGCCTACGTCGCGAATAACAGCCTTAGCCGCCATAGTACCGAAGGTGATAATCTGCGATACAGCTTCGCGGCCGTACATATCTGAAACGTGTTCTATCACCTCGTCGCGTCTGTCCATACAGAAGTCGACGTCAAAGTCAGGCATAGAGACCCGCTCAGGGTTTAAGAAACGTTCGAACAGCAGGTCAAATTCCAGCGGGTCCAGATCGGTAATACTCAGCGCATAAGCCACTAAAGAACCAGCACCCGAACCACGGCCAGGGCCTACCGGAATATCGTTGTCTTTACTCCACTGGATAAACTCCATCACGACCAGGAAGTAACCGGGGAAACCCATTTGGTTGATTACGCCAAGTTCAATATCTAAACGTTCGTCGTATTCAAGCCTTTTGACCGCTCGTACTTCCGGATCAGGAAACAGCTGTAACAAGCGTTTTTCCAGACCTTCTTTCGATTTTAAGACTAAAAAGTCGGCATCAGATAAGCCACCTGTCGGGAAGGCCGGCAGAAAGTATTCACCTAAACGTATAGTGACATTACAACGTTTGGCGATTTCAACTGAGTTTTGTAGCGCCTCAGGAATATCGGAGAATAGCTCCAGCATTTCCTCTGCTGAGCGCAGGTATTGCTGTTCACTGTAGTTTTTTGGCCGTCTTTTATCTTCTAAAGTGTAGCCGTCATGAATAGCTACCCTGATTTCATGCGCAGGAAAATCGTCAGGGCTTAACATCACCACTTCGTTCGTGGCAACCACAGGCAACTGTTCGCGTTCTGCCAGCTCTACTGCAGCCTGAATATAAGTTTCTTCATCAGGACGACCGGTGCGGGTAAGTTCAATAAAAAACCGGTCTGGGAAATGTTCACGATAAAACTGTACTAAGGCCAAAGCACTGGGCGCGTTGCCTTTGATTAAGGCTTTACCCAAAGGGCCATCTTTTGCCCCTGACAACACAATCAGACCTGCTTTGTATTCAACCAGCCAGTCGTGATCAATCTGCGGCTTGTGTTGCACGTGGCCACGTAAATAGGCTTTGGACAGCAGCATGGTCAGATTCTGATAGCCTGTGTTGTCCGATGCCAGAATTAATAACCGACATGCATCGCCCGGAAACAGCGGATGCTGCACCCACAAATCTGCCCCTACTATCGGCTTAATACCAGCTTCGTGCGCCGTACTGTAAAAACGCACCAGACCACACATATTCATCTGATCTGTTAAAGCAAGAGCTGGCATATTCAGCTCTTTGGCGGCTTTCACTATAGGCTTTATTTTTTTGATGCCGTCGACCATCGAAAAGTCGCTGTGCACCCGTAAATGAATAAAACCCGGCTCAGCCATGCGCTGCCCCTGCCAGAGATTCCAGTACATCCCGTACTGGTTTAAAACTGCGTCTGTGCTCGTTAATCACACCATGAGTTTTAATAGCCGCTAAGTGCTCTGCAGTCGGATAACCTTTATGACCGGCAAAACCATACTGAGGATAAGCGGCATCCAGTTGCTGCATTTCGTCATCCCGCGCCACTTTAGCCAAAATAGAAGCGGCACTGATTTCAGGCACTAAAGCATCGCCTTTGACCACAGCACTGGCCTGCACACCTATATCTTTAGGCACACGGTTGCCGTCTATCAAAGCCCATTCTGGTTGGATGTGAAGTCCCTGTAAAGCGCGGGTCATGGCCAGCATAGTGGCGTGTAAGATATTTAAGCTATCAATTTCATGCACTTCAGCCCGGCCCAAGCTCCAGCTTAAGGCTTTGGCTTTAATCTCTTCAGCAAGCTGCAGGCGTTTTTTTTCTGACAGTTTTTTCGAATCGTTTAAGCCCACAATAGGGTTGTTCGGGTCAAGGATCACAGCTGCGGTGACTACTGCGCCAACAAGCGGACCGCGCCCTACTTCATCCACACCACAAATCAGCTGAACTTGTGGTCTTTGATAAGTTTCAGCATTCAACGCTTTTGTCATCGCTAACCCTGTATTACTTTCGCTACTGCAGCAGCGGCTTGTTCACTGGCATTACAACGAATTAGCTGGTGCAGTTGTGTAAAAGAGCTAACACAAGAACGCTGGGCGTCCTGATCCTGTAACAAAGGCGCCATGGCTTTAATTAAATGCTCTACCGTCACTTGTTCCTGCAGCAGCTCTGTCACTAAAGCCTGGTCAGCCAATAAATTGGGCAGACTGAAATACTTCAGTTTAACTAAACGTTTGGCAATTTGATGCGTCAGCCAATTCATCTTATAGCCCACCACCATGGCAGTTTTGGCCAGCATGGCTTCTAAAGTGGCAGTTCCTGAGGCGATAAAGACCGCATCCGCGGCTGTTAACGTAGTGCGGGCTTTACCTATTTCCAGTTGCAGCTGTAACTCTGGCGCGATCTGCTGTTTGATCTGGCGGAACAACGCTGCTTTTTGTTCTGTCACCATATTACAAATCAGCTGCAAATCAGGTTGCTGACGTTGCAGTTCCTGTGCTGCAAGCAAATAGTCTGCAGCTAACAATTTGATTTCATTGGTTCTGCTGCCAGGCATGATAGCCAGTACCGGCGCATCTGGCTTTAAACCCAGTTCAATCTTAGCGGCAGTTTTATCAGGCTGCAGCGGCATTTGGTCGGCCAGAGTATGACCAACAAAACTGCAAGGCACGTCAAATTTATCGTAAAAAGCTTTTTCAAAAGGCAATAACGCCAGCACCATATGGGTGGCTTTAGCGATTTTAAAAATACGCTTTTGCCGCCAGGCCCAGACCGAAGGGCTGACATAATGCACAGTTTTAATACCAGCAGCTTTGAGTTTAAGCTCCACCGGAATATTAAAATCCGGTGCGTCTATACCAATAAACACATCGGGCCCTGTGGCTGTGAGGTGAGCCAGCAGCTCTTTGCGCACCTGCAGCAAACGTGGCAAGCGGCCTAGTACTTCGACTATGCCCATCACTGCCAGCTCTTCCATATCAAACAGCGCGTCAAAGCCCTGGGCCTTCATGCGCTCGCCACCTATGCCATAAAATTGTGCATTCGGATACAGCTGCTTCAGAGCCCGGATTAAATCGGCACCTAAAATATCGCCGGAGTGTTCCCCGGCGACTAAGGCGATTTTCACAACAGAAGGAACAACCTTAGATTGCAACTCGCTCATCAGCGGATAATGCCACGGCTGGAGTTGGCGATAAAATCAGTAAAGGCTTTGACTTCCGGAAATTCAGCGGCTTTTTCGGCCAGAGCATCCAAAGCTTCCTGCACTGTTAAACCTTTACGGTAGACTTCTTTATAAGCACGGCGAACTTCTAAAATAGCATCACTACTGAAACCACGACGTTTTAAACCTTCAACGTTTAAGCCAGCGGGTACCGCATGAGAACCGTGTGCCATCAAATAGGGAGGTACGTCTTTCACTACTATAGAACCACCACCGATAAAGGCGTGGGCACCTATATGGCAAAATTGATGGATACCGCTCATACCACCTAAAATAGCCCAATCGCCGATATGGACATGACCAGCAGATTGAGCTCCACTGGCAAAAATCACGTTGTCACCAATCACACAGTCATGTGCAACATGGGTATTGTTCATAAAGAGGTTATTCGAACCAATGCGGGTCACACCTTGATCCTGTACAGTACCACGGTGCACAGTGCAGTTTTCGCGAAACACATTGTTGTCACCAATAATAAGTTCTGTTGGCTCACCTTTGTATTTTTTATCCTGACAATCTTCACCTATGCTGGTGAACTGGTAAAAATGATTGCCTTTGCCTATCACTGTAGGGCCTTTGAGCACCACATGAGATTCAAGCACAGTGTCAGCACCTACCACTACATTGGCGGCTATATAACAAAAAGGCCCAACTTTTACGTTTTGACCAAGCACAGCACCTGTTTCGATCACTGAAGTAGGATGGATCATATTAAAGTTCTCTTCTGGCACACATCAGTTCAGCAGTACAAACGACCTGGCCATCCACTTTGGCTTCACCATAAAACTTCCACAAATTGCGGCGTTCTTTTAAAAACTTCACTTCCAACACCAGCTGATCACCAGGAACTACCGGCTTTTTAAAACGAGCTTCATCTATAGCGGCAAATAAATACAACTCGTTTTCAGCACGTTCTGTTACTGTTTTAAAGCCTAAAATACCTGTGGCCTGTGCCAAAGCTTCCAGTATTAACACACCAGGGAAAATAGGCATGGTTGGAAAGTGACCGGTAAAAATAGGTTCGTTGATCGTAACGTTTTTAATAGCAGTCAAAGATTCGCCAGGTGTGAAATCCAGAACCCGGTCGATCATTAAAAATGGATAGCGATGTGGCAGCAGGGCCATGATTTCCTGTATTTCAAGGATATTCAATTGGTTAGCCAAAGTGAACCTCTTTTATTTTATTCGTCTTTCAAAGGCGGCGGAGACAAAGCAGCCACTTGCTGCTCCAAATCCCGTAATTTTTGATACATTTGATCCAGTTGACGAAACCGGACGCTATTTTTCCGCCATTCCAGATTAGTGCTGGCCGGAGTACCGGATGAATAGATACCTTTTTCGGTAATAGATTTAATAATCATCGACATGCCGGTGATTTGCACGCCGTCACAAATTTCCATATGACCATTGATAGCGCACGCACCACCAATAATACAATACTTGCCAATTTTAGTGCTGCCAGCCACCACAGTACAGCCTGCGATAGCTGTGTGGTCGCCAATCTGCACGTTGTGTGCTATTTGCACCTGATTGTCCAAAATGACATTTTTACCAATCACAGTGTCACCTAAAGCGCCACGGTCAATGGTGGTATTGGCACCTATTTCTGTGTCATCGCCAATCAGCACAGTGCCAACCTGAGGGATTTTCAGCCAGTTACCACGTTCATTGGCAAAACCAAAACCATCGGCACCTATCACTGCACCACTGTGGACCAGGCAATTTTTACCCAGTTGCACGCCATGGTAAAAGGTTACATTAGGCCAGATTTTACAGCCGTCAGCGATGTGCACATTTTCACCGACAAAACAGCCGGCGCCGATCTGTACATTTTCACCTATGACAGCACCAGCAGAAATCACCACATTGGGGCCAATCACAACTGAGTCTGGTACACAAGCTGAAGGGTCTATCACTATATTCTGCCCCCGCCCATAGGCGGCAGCAGGTGTGGAATCTAATAATTGGGCTATTTTCGCAAAAGCCACATAAGGGTCTTTCACCACCAGCGCATTCACAGGACAATAACTTTGATCTTCGGCTTTAATCAGCACTGCACCGGCTTGAGTGGATTGTAAAAACTTACGGTACTTACTATTAGATAAAAAGCTGATTTGATGACTGCTTGCATCTTCCAAAGTACCAACGGCACTAATCAGTGCCGTGGCGTCTCCAATTAGCTGAGCATTTAACTGCTCAGCTATAAAGGCTAAAGTAAACTTCACCATTATTTGGCTTTGCTCACCTGGGCAATAACAGCTTCAGAGATGTCATACTCAGGTTTTACGAAAACACCGGCCTGAGCGTTTAGAATCAGGTCGTAGTTGTCTTTTTTCGCAATGCTGTCGATAGCTGTTTTGACTAAACCCATCAGCTTGTTACGTTCTTCGCCCTGACGTTTGCGGTAGTCTTCGTCCAGAGGACGAGCTAACTGCTCATAACTGCGCATTTGCTTTTCCATTTCAGCTTGCAGAGTCTTTTTCTGCTGGTCATTCATGGTCGCGCCATCACGCTTTAATTTTTCCTGATTAAAAGCGATATCCTTTTCCAGCTTTTGCACTTCTGCAATACGGCCTTCAAACTCAGTTTTTAAGCTGTTCTGGATCGACGTTGTCTGAGGCAGTTTTGCCACAATTTCCTGCACATCAACAAGACCAATTTTCATTTCTTTTGCAGAAGCAGTACCGACCATCATCAGGCCAGCCATAAATACCAATGCAGTTTTTGCTAAGCTTTGCTTAAACATGTTTTCCATTTCCCATAAATTTAGAATGTAGTACCAATATTGAAACTAAAGTTTTCCTGATCATCACCCTCTTCTTTGCGGATGATTTTTGCCAGACTAAATGTCAATGGACCCATAGGCGAAATCCATTGTACAGAGAGACCTGTCGACACACGTATTAAGCCGGCATCAGAGTAGTCTAACAGCTTAGGACTATTAAAACTCTGGCTTGCAGAAGGACTTAACCCAGCGTAACGACTTAAATCAAACTCTGTATCCCAGACGTTACCTGCGTCTACGAAAAGGCTGGTACGTATCTGGTTTACATAATCCTCACCAACAAAAGGTGTTGGCGTGATTAACTCAAGGGTAGCAATAGCCATGGCATTACCACCCGTTGATCGTGGAGACACTATATAAGTGTCAAAATTTGGATCTGTTGGGAAATTACCTGAATTTCCCCCTGTTGGATTAGGTAATCCAGGAACTGTAGTGACCTGACGATAGATTGCATGCGGACCTACAATACGGGCTTCAAAACCACGCAGGTTCTGGCCACCTGCATAGAAGTTATCGGTAAATGGCAGTGTATAGTCATAGCCATCTTTATCACCGTAACCATTACCGTAACCTACTTCCAGTTTACTTAAGAAAGACCAGCGATGATCATTACTCAGCGGAATATAGTTGCGGGCTTCAAACGTGGTTTTGTAGTACTGCAGATCTGAGTTAGGTGTAGTGATACGGCCACTTAAAATTAATTCATGACCGGCAGTTGGGAATAAACCACGGTTTAACGTGCTTTGAATCCAACTTGCGATCAATTCATAGTTCGTAAACTTATAGCCGCCATCCGGATCGTTTTTATCCATTAACACAGCTCTGAAATGACGTAACTGATCATATTCAGACAAAGAGTTAATTTCGTTCACCGCATAATTAGTGCCGAAGTTTAATCTGTTGTATTCATTGATTGGATAACCAATAGAAGCACCAAAACCATAACGTTTTTGCTTATAAGCTTCTAAGTTGGACGATAAACTTGAGTAGTCTGTATCCGAATAGAACACCTGCCCGCCTAAACTTACCGCATCCAAAGTGAAATAAGGGTCAGTTAAAGAAAGCTGGATCTGCTTGTTGTATTTGTTGGTGCTCAGACTGATACCAGCGGAGTTACCTGTACCGAAGAAGTTTTGCTGCTCAATACCTATCTGGAAAGACAAGCCCTGGAAATCGCCATAGGAAATACCGGCATTGAAGTTACCAGACGGCTGTTCTTTGATTTTAAATCCAACGTCGACTTTATCATCAACGCCTGCGACTTCTTTGGTTTCAAACTCAACTTTTTCGATATAAGGTAAACGTTGAATACGCTCTTTAGACAACTCAAGCGCGTCATTAGATAACCAGGCACCTTCCATCTGACGAACTTCACGACGGATAACTTCATCTTTAGTCGATGAATTGCCAGCCACTTCCAGACGACGTACATAAACACGTTTACCAGGCTCTACACTGATGGTCAGAGCAACTTCTTTGGTATCATCGTTGATGTTTGGGATAGTACGAACTTTTGAGTTAGCGTAACCAAAGCGAGCCAATAATTTGGCAATACTTTCTTCGGTGTAGGTCACTAAGGCGCCGTTATACAGCTGACCCGCTTTTAATGGCAATAAAGCCTTAATAAAGTCGTCCTGCCCTATCAGATCACCAACAAAGTCAATGCCGGTAATAGTGTATTGCTCACCTTCAGTCACGTTCAGAGTCACATAAACCGAGGTTTTATCTGTACTGACAGAAACCTGATTGGCATCAATATTAAAACGCAGATAACCACGGTCTAAGTAGTAGCTACGGATTTTTTCAAAGTCGCCTTGCAAGGTCTGTTTCTGATAGCGATCTGAAGATAAAAACCGCCACCATGGCAAATCGTATTTAGATTCAATGTTTTTCAGCAACTCTTCGTCACTGAACAATTCGTTACCTACTATGTTGATCTGGCGAACAGAAGCGGCATCACCTTCTTCAAACTCTATCTTCAGATTCACCCTGTTACGAGGCAAATAAGTAACTTTCATTTGCACCGCAGCGTTGTATTTACCAACGCCGTGATAAAACTCTGTTAAACCGTTTTCAACTTCTTTGATTACGGTTTTATCTAAAGGCTCACCAACGATAATTTTCTGACCCGTTAAACTTTCAGTCAGTTGCTCTTCTTTGATGTCTTTGTTGCCATCAAATTCGATATTGTTAATGGTAGGGCGCTCTTTTAAGCGATAAATGACGGTATTGCCGTCACGAAATACCTGAATATCGTCAAAGTGGCCTGCCGCATACAGACTTTTGATACTGCGCGATAAGGATGCTTCTGTGATGGTATCGCCGATATTAAACGGCAAATTATTTAATGCTGCACCAAGCGCAACACGCTGCAAGCCTTCGACCTGAATGTCTTGCACAGTAAATGATTGTTCAGCGAGCACCGAGTTACTTAAACCAGCAAGTAACATCGCAGCTACTAATCGTTTAATTGTCATTGTTTTGGACTACTTTTGATTAGTTTATTACAAACGAGAAATATCGTTGAGCAGCGCAATTCCCATTAATGTCAGCAGCAACAGAGCTCCGATCCGGAAACCCAGCTCCTGCGCCTTCTCAGAGACAGGTTTGCCGCGTATTAGTTCCAGCACAAGATACATTAAATGGCCACCATCCAAAATAGGCAGAGGCAGTAAATTTATCACCCCAAGGTTGACACTAATCAGCGCTAAAAAGGAGATAAAGGCAATCAAGCCAATATCTGCGCTGCTTCCAGCCCCTTGTGCTATTGAAATTGGTCCGCTTAAATGTTTGACAGAAATATCACCAAAAATGAATTTTCCAATCATAGAGAAGCTTAACCGCACCAATTGCCAGGTCTTTTCTACCCCAACCAGGGCTGCCTGTACAGGGCCATATTGCTGAGTGAACAATAAATGCTCAGGCCAGGGCATTACTTTTGGACTGACGCCTAAAAATCCCTGATGAAAACCATCCGCTGTTTCGCGGCTTTGCGGAGTGACCAAAATGTCTATAGCCTGGCCACTGCGTTCAATACCAAAAACCATGGGCTTTTCCGGGCTGTTTTGTACCAGCGTCACCACAGCATTCCAGTCTGCTACAACTTTACCATCCACTGACACTAATTTATCACCCAGCTGCAAACCAGCAGTTTCAGCGGCCGAGCCTGGCTGAATTTGACTAATTTCGTTAAGCACCACTGGCCGTAGTGGTTCTAAACCTAAGCTACCAAATACACTTTGCTTGTCAGGATCAAAAGCCCAATCGGTTAAATCCAGTTGATAACTCTGGTCGCTACCTTCCAGTTGCTGCACTGTAATATCCACTGCGGGGCTGCCAACCTGCTCTACCAGCAACAAGCTGATAGCCCGCCAGTCTTCTACAGCTTCGCCGTTAATGGCCGTGATCTGAGCATTGGCCGGCACACCAGCTTTAGCTGCAATAGATTCAGCCGTCACCTGCCCTATCACGGGTTTAATGTTAGGTACGCCTATCAGGTACATTCCCCACAATAGCAGGATAGCAAACAAGAAGTTAGCAACAGGGCCTGCAGCTACAATGGCCATACGTTGCCAGACAGTTTTGCTGTTAAAACTTAAATCTTTAAACTGCGGCAATACAGGGTCAACCCGCTCGTCTAACATGCGAACATAGCCGCCCAATGGGATCATCGCTATAACAAACTCAGTACCTTGTTTGTCGCGCCAGCGGTAAATAGCCTTGCCAAAACCTATAGAAAAACGTTTGACCAGTACATTGTTTTTCCGCGCCACCCAAAAATGACCAAACTCATGCACAGTCACCAGCAGGCCTATAGCAACCACAAAACTGATTAAATTCCAGACAAAACCCGACATTAACTCACCTTTTTCAGTTGGTCTTGCATATAAGCTCTGGCCTGTTGGTCCAGGCCAAGAATACTTTCTAAATCAGGCGCTTTTATGCTGGCAAAACGCTCTAATGCTTTTTCGTTCAGCTGCGCTATCTCAGTAAAACGGATTTGGCCGGCCAAAAACGCCGCTACTGTGATTTCATTGGCTGCATTGAGCGCTGTAGTAGCCCCCTGACCATACCCACAAGCGGCAATAGCAAGATATAAATTAGGGTAGCGTTGTGGTTCTGGTTTGGAGAAACTAAAGTCTGCAAGCTCAAAAAAGTTCAGCGGTTTGACATTGGTTTGGATCCGCTGTGGAAAAGCCAAAGCATGAGCGATAGGAGTGCGCATATCAGGCTGACCTAATTGTGCCAAAACAGAACCATCAGTGTACTGCACCATCGAATGAATAATGCTTTGTGGGTGGATCACCACCTGAATATCATCGGCAGCGCAGTTAAATAACCAACGGGCTTCGATAAACTCCAACCCCTTATTCATCATAGTGGCACTGTCGACTGATATTTTTTGCCCCATCACCCAATTCGGATGGGCCACGGCCTGAGCAGGAGTAATGCTTGTAAATTCTTGCAGATCTTTACGTAAAAAAGGCCCGCCACTGCCAGTCAGCAGTAGTTTGCTAATACCGTAATCAGATAATTTTTGTGTTGCGGTATTTTGCTGCAAAGCGGATGGCAAACACTGAAAAATAGCATTGTGCTCACTATCTATAGGCAACAAAGTAGCACCATGTTGTTGTACTTTGTTGATAAAAAGCTCACCACTCATCACCAGCGCTTCTTTGTTAGCCAGTAATACAGTTTTGCCTTGTTCAACAGCGGCTAAAGTAGGTAAAAGTCCTGCCGCTCCCACTATAGCGGCCATCACCATATCTGCATCAGGGTGAGCGGCCAAATCACAAAGCGCCTGAGCCCCCGACCAGACTTCAGTCGAACTATTAGCCTCTTTCACTAACTGACGTAATTTGTCTGCGGCCTGTGGGTCTGTCATTACGGCATAACGAGGTTTAAACTGCTGGACTTGCGCAAACAGCTTATCCACCTGAGTGGCCCCCGTTAATCCCAGCACCTGATAGTGATCAGGGTGTTTAGCCACCACATCAAGCGTATTACAGCCAATAGAGCCTGTAGCGCCAAGGATCACTAGCGTCCGCATTACGCGAAACCTCCAATTAGCGCAACCAGGACTGCATAAAGCGGTGCCGTAGCTGTGAGGCTATCTATCCGGTCTAAAATACCGCCATGACCAGGAATAATACTGCCGCTGTCTTTAAGACCCGCCACCCGTTTAAACATACTCTCGCTTAAGTCACCAAATACCGACAAAATGGTCAGTACCAAAGCGGCCAGGTACCAGGTGCAGGTCCCTTCAGGAAAGTCGTGATAATAAGCTACAGCTGTGACCAGAGCCATCACAAAAGCTACACCACCTAACATGCCCTCCAGCGTTTTACCCGGACTTACAGCAGGCAATAATTTACGCTTACCAAAAGGTTTACCGATAAAATAACCGCCTATATCCGCAGCCCAGACTATGCCAAGCAGTAAGCAGATTAACCAGGCTCCGGTATAACTGGACTGATGAAAATCAACTGAGCGGATCAGTAACAAAGCAGTCCAGGCAGGAATTAAAGTCAGCCAGCCCATCACAGCACGACGAATATGACCGGTGGACCAGCTTTGACTGCTGTGGGGATAACTTAACACCAAAAGCACAGCGATCAGCCACCAGACCACACCCAAAGCCAGCAAGCTGTTACTGAGCATATCCAACTGCAAAGGCCAATAGGCTGTATCCGGCAATTGCCAGTAAATCAGCGCCATACTCAATGCCAGCACAGCGACAAAACTGTATTGGCTTAGCTTAGTTTTGTAGCCGCAAAATAAACTCCATTCCCAGGCACCGATTAAAAAAGCCGCAGCAATAAAAATAGCGAAATAATGCAAAGGAAGGAAAAAAACTGCAGCTAGCGCCAGTGGCGCCATGATCAGGGCTGTAATAACTCGTTGCTTAAACAAATTGGTTATCCTTGTGTCGGACGCATTGCCAGCTCACGGATTTGCGCCCCGGTACAACCAAAACGCCGTTCACGACCGGCGTAGGTTGCCAAAGCTTCCGAAAAAACCTGGTCATCAAAGTCAGGCCATAAAATTTCGGTAAACCATAACTCAGCATAAGCAGCTTGCCACAACAAAAAGTTACTGATGCGCACATCGCCACCGGTACGGATCATCAAATCCAGTTCCGGTTGATCATGCATCTGCATGCAACCTGATAACATTTGTTCGTCAATCTGTGCGGCTGTCATTTCGCCATCAGCCACTTGTTGGGCTAATTGTTGTGCAGCCTGCACTATGTCCCAGCGACCGCCGTAATTAGCGGCTACATTCAGGGTCAAAGCTGTATTCTGAGCCGTAAGCTGTTGCGCCTCTTTAATATGTTGTTTGAGTTTGTCGCTAAAAGGAGACAAGTCTCCAATAATATTCAGCCGTACGTTATTTTTATGCAGGGTTTTCACTTCCTGCTGTAATACCATTAAAAACAGTTGCATCAAACCACTGACTTCGTCTTCAGGCCGACGCCAGTTTTCACTGCTAAAGGCAAATAAAGTGAGAGACCTGATACCTAACTTACGACAAAAGCTGACCGCACGACGCACTGCGTCGACGCCTTTTTTGTGGCCCCATACCCGAGGTTTGCCCTGCCGTTCAGCCCAGCGTCCGTTGCCGTCCATGATAATGGCGACATGTTGTGGCAACGCGTTTTGTAACGCGGTTTGCACTTCTGTCATCTGAATCTGACCCTGTCACAATAATAAAAAACGCCGCGAAGTATACCCTACACGGCGCTATTCCCCTAATCAGGGCAGGAAGTCTTAGACTTCCATCAACTCTTTTTCTTTGTCCGCTAATACTTCGTCAACTTTCTTGACGAAAGCATCGGTCAGCTTCTGAACTTCTTCTGCAGCTTTACGCTCATCATCTTCACCAATTTCTTTATCTTTTAATAAAGTTTTCAGATCAGCGTTTGCGTCGCGACGAATATTACGTACAGCAACACGGGCACCTTCAGCTTCGTTACGTACCACTTTAACTAAATCACGACGACGCTCTTCAGTCAGCGGAGGCAATGGCACACGAATAGTAGTACCAGCGCTCATTGGGTTTAAGCCTAAATCTGACTGCAGAATAGCTTTCTCTACAGCTTGGATCAGAGTTTTATCAAACACGCTGATGGTCAGAGTACGGGCATCTTCCACAGACACGTTAGCAACCTGACGTAATGGCGTATTAGCACCGTAATAAGACACCTGAATGCCATCTAATAAACTTGGGTGAGCACGACCGGTACGGATTTTGGACAATTGGCCTTTCAGCGCTTCAACGCTTTTTTCCATCCGGGTTTTGCTGTCTTTGAGAATATCGTTAATCACTTTGGCTATTCCTTTTTTTGCTACACCAAAAAAGTGGCAGTTAGTTTACTGTAATTTTTCGGCGTGGTCGATCACTGTGCCTTCTTCTTCACCCAGTACAACACGTTTCAGTGCACCTGGTGTATTCATATTGAAAACACGAATTTGCATATTGTGGTCACGGGCCAGGGTAAATGCCGCTAAATCCATCACCTTTAATTCTTTTTCCAGTACTTCTGTGTAACTTAATTTGCTGTACAGAGTGGCTGTAGGGTCTTTCACAGGATCCGCAGAATACACACCATCAACCTTGGTTGCTTTTAAAACAGCGTCTGCTTCGATTTCGATACCACGTAAACAAGCTGCTGAGTCTGTAGTAAAAAACGGGTTACCAGTACCGGCGGAGAAAATCACCACACGACCGGATTTTAACAGGCTGATGGCTTCTGCCCAGCTGTAATTGTCACAGACACCATTCAATGGAATTGCAGACATCAGACGGGCATTCACAAAAGCACGATGCAGCGCATCACGCATAGCTAAACCATTCATCACAGTGGCTAACATGCCCATATGGTCGCCGACCACTCGGTTCATACCTGCTTTGGCTAATCCTTCACCACGGAAGATATTACCGCCACCTATCACTATGGCGACCTGAATACCCAGTTCAACCAGCTCTTTGATTTCCTGAGCCATCCTATCCAACACTTTGGGGTCTATACCAAAGCCTTCTTCACCCATCAGGGCTTCACCACTGAGTTTTAATAAAATTCTTCTATAGGCGAGTTTTGGATTGCTCATGCGGTCCTCATTTATCTGGAAGTTATATACCCTTCTTACTTGAAGCTGCAGATTTGTTGACTAATCTCACTCGCCCCAGTCACATAGTGACCTATGCTCCTGGGGTCTCGCTCACTTGTCGCCGCGCTGCAACTCCAATCAATTTGGGTATAACCTTGCTGTGGGTTAATTTTGTACATCGTCGAAAAGTTGCTCCTGCATTTTCGACATACCGTACATCCTGTACATAAAAAAACCGCGACAGACGAAGGTCAGGTCGCGGTTATTCTAGCTGGTTTCAAAGCATTGCTAAAGCGTAAATTACTTCTTAGCAGCAGCGATTTGAGCAGCAACTTCAGCAGCGAAATCAGTTTCCTGCTTCTCGATGCCTTCACCAACTTCTAAACGGATGTAGCTAACAGCTTTAGCACCGTTTTGTTTCAGGAATTCACCTGTAGTGATTGATGGATCTTTCACGAAAGGCTGACCAGTTAAAGAAACTTCGCCAGTGAATTTCGTCATACGACCAGCAACCATCTTTTCAGCGATTTCTTTTGGCTTGCCGCTGTTGATCGCGATTTCGATCTGGATTTCCTGCTCTTTAGCAACAACTTCAGCTGGCACTGACTCTGGAGTCAGGAATGAAGGGTTGTTAGCAGCAACGTGCATAGCAACGTCTTTAGCGATATCTTCATTACCGCCTTCCAGTACCACTAACACGCCAATACGGCCTGAGTGAGTGTACTGACCAATCACATCGCCCTGAACTACAGAGATACGACGGATCGCGATGTTTTCACCGATTTTAGTGACCAGTGTAGCGCGTGCATCTTCAACAGTGCTATCGCCCAGTTGAGCAGCAGACAGTTCTTCAACAGTGAACAGCTTGTTAGCATGAGCCAGATCAGCAGCAGCGTTCGCAAAAGCCAGGAAGCTTGCGTCACGACCTACGAAGTCAGTTTCACAGTTAAATTCGATTGCAACAGCGTACCCGTTGCCAACGCGAGTGATCACAGTACCTTCAGCGGCGATACGGCCAGCTTTCTTGGCAGCTTTAGCCTGACCATTCTTACGCATTAATTCGATTGCGCCTTCGATGTCACCTGCAGTTTCTTCTAAAGCTTTTTTGCAGTCCATCATGCCAGCGCCAGTGCGCTCGCG